>JBFHPI010000015.1:0-15930 GCA_041592855.1 Pseudomonas sp. | reverse complement strand
CGGCGTAAGGGGCCAGGAACTGCAGGGCAGCGGATTCGGAAGCCGAGGCTGCAACCACGATGGTGTTGGACAGGGCGCCGGTTTCTTCCAGCTTGCGCACCACGTTAGCGATGGTCGACTGCTTCTGACCAATGGCGACGTAGACGCAGCGGATGCCGCTGTTCTTCTGGTTGATGATGGCGTCGACAGCCAGGGCGGTCTTACCGATCTGACGGTCACCGATGATCAGCTCGCGCTGACCACGGCCGACCGGGATCATGGCGTCAACCGACTTGTAACCGGTCTGTACCGGCTGGTCGACCGACTTACGCCAGATCACGCCAGGAGCTACTTTCTCGACGGCGTCGGTAGCCTGGGCATTGACCGGGCCTTTGCCATCGATCGGGTTACCCAGGGCATCGACAACGCGACCCAGCAGCTCCGGACCAACCGGAACTTCCAGGATGCGGCCGGTGCACTTGGCGCTCATGCCTTCGGCCAGGCTGGTGTAGGCACCCAGGACCACGGCACCCACGGAGTCTTGCTCCAGGTTCAGGGCCATACCGTAGACGCCACCAGGGAATTCGATCATCTCGCCGTACATCACGTCGGCGAGGCCGTAAATGCGCACGATACCGTCGGAAACGCTGACGATGGTGCCTTCATTACGGGCTTGAGCGGTCACATCGAGCGCGCCAATGCGCTGCTTGATGATTTCGCTAATTTCGGAAGGATTCAGTTGCTGCATGCCAGTTCCCTCAAATCAGGATTTCAACGCTTCGGCCAGCTTGTTCAATTTGCCGCGGACCGAACTGTCGATGACCAGGTCACCCGCACGGATCAACAGACCACCAATCAGGGCAGTATTGATAACCGGCTTGGGCTGGACAGTTCGATCAAGCCGCTTGGAAAGGGCGGCAGCCAGGGTTTGGAGTTGCTCCGCAGAGAGCTCGAATGCAGTCTGCACCTCGACTTCGAGGGTGCTTTCGGCAACGGCCTTCAACGCGGTGAATTGCTCAAGTACGACGGGGAGCAGCGACAGACGGTCATTGCTGCCCAGGGTGCCGAGGAAGTTGACGAAGCTGTCGTCAACCTGACCACTGCAGACCTGTGCCAGCATTTTCACTTTCTGATCGCTGGTCAACGCGGGGTTGCCCAGCTGCTGTGCCACTTCCGAGGTCTGCACGGCGGCAGCGGAAAAGGACAGCATGGCCAACCAGGCGTCTGCCTTACCGGCATTGCTGGCGAACTCAAAAGCGGCTTTGGCGTAAGGCCGACCAAGCGTAATGGTATTGATCATCGCTTGCCTCGCTTAGAGTTGGGAGGCCAGTTTTGCGACCAGATCATTGTGCGCAGAGCCATCCACGGAGGACTCAAGAATCTTCTCGGCGCCAGCAACGGCCAGAGCCGCTACCTGTGCACGCAGTTGATCCTTTGCACGATTAACTTCCAGATCGATTTCGGCTTTGGCACCGGCACTCAGCTTATCACCTTCGGTGCGAGCCTGAGCCTTGGCTTCCTCAACAATCGAATTGGCGGTTTTGTTCGCCCGATCGATGATGGCGGCAGCCTGCTCTTTGCTCTCGCGCAGCAGTTGGGCGGCGCGTTCCTGGGCGAGTTGCAGATCGTGCTCGGCACGTCCGGCAGCATCCAGACCTTCGGCGATTTTCTTCTGGCGTTCTTGCATGGCGCCGGTCAGCGGAGGCCATACGTACTTCATGCAGAACCAGACGAAAATAGCGAAGGCAATCGTTTGACCGAACAGGGTCAGATTAATGTTCACAGCGATCTACCTCGTACTTTCTCGTGTTCCGGGAGGAAATACCTGAAGAGGCAGCCCCCGACTGGGTGACTGCCTCCGAAATTCAGGAACTCTTAGCCGGCAACAACGAAGATCAGGTACATCGCGATACCAACACCGATCATCGGAACGGCGTCGAGCAGACCAGCCATCAGGAAGGTCTTGGTTTGCAGCTGCGGGCCCAGCTCAGGCTGGCGAGCGGTGGATTCCAGCAGCTTGCCGCCCAGCAGGGCGAAGCCGATACCAGTACCCAGGGCACCCAGACCGATCATGAGGGCAGCGGCGATGTAGACGAGTTCCATAGTTAGCTCCAGAGTTTCAGAAGTTAAGGTTTTGTGTTGAACAGGTTGCGGGTGTCATGTTGCCAATCAGTGATGGTCTTCGTGCGCCGCACTCAGATACACCACGGTCAGCACCATGAAGATAAAGGCCTGCAGCGGGATCACCAGGATGTGGAAGATCGCCCATGGCACGTTGAGCCCGAACTGGATGTAGAAGGGCAGCAGCGCAATCAGGATGAACACCACTTCACCGGCATACATGTTGCCGAACAGACGCAGAGCCAGGCTCAGCGGCTTGGTCAGCAGACCGATGATTTCCAGGAACAGGTTGAACGGAATCAGCGCCCAGTGGTTGAAGGGGGTAAACGACAGTTCCTTGGTGAAACCGCCCAGGCCCTTGACCTTGATGCTGTAGAAGATGATCAGGATAAACACGCCCAGGGAGATGCCGAATGTGCCGTTCGGGTCGGCGGTGGGCACGATCTTGAAGTAGGGCAGGCCCAGCACCGAAGCCAGACCCGGAATGTAATCGACGGGAATCCACTTCAGGCTGTTCATCAGGAACACCCAGACGAAGATGGTCAGGGCCAGCGGGGCCACCACCGGGTTACGCCCATGGAAGGTATCCTTGACGATACCCTGAACGAACTCGATGCACATCTCGGCCATGTTCTGCAGGCCGCCGGGAGTACCGGTGGTGGCCTTCTTGGCGGCCAGACGGAAGATGAACAGGAAGATCAGGCCCATGAACAGGGACCAGCCCATGGTGTCCACATGAACGGCCCAGAAGCCCATGGCTTTCACGTCTTCCGGGGTCTGGGCGATAACCCAACCCTTTTCCGGGTGGGCGCCATAGACCAGGTTCTGCAGGTGATGCTGGATATATTCTGCCGGGGTGTTTGCCATAAACGCCTCAAACGCTCTAATGCTTCAGAAGTTTTTTATCAGTAGTGGAGCGCTGGCGGCTGCCGCCACAGCCAGCAGGTAACCGACGAACAACGCCGCGATATCCAGCTGCCTAATGCCCACAAACACCAGTGCAAACAGCACTGCTGTGAGAATCCATTTACCCATTGCTCCGGACCAGATGGCCTGGACAATCTCTCTTGCCGAACGCGCGCCAAAATAACGAAAGGCTTTGTACGCAAAAAACGCATTCGGGAGCAGGGCGATCAAACCACCCAGTAAAGCCGAATAACTCGCGGTCGTGCCCTTGCCGAGAAAAAACAGCAGGGCGACCAACAGACCCACCAGGGCCTGGACAAGCAAAACAGGAAACCCGGGCTGCTGGTGAAACGGGGCTTTATTACGAATGGCCACGTCAACCTTACCCTTGATTCAAGCCGCGAATGACGAGTCTGAAGCTCACAAAATTGCGCGGGGAGTATAGGGTCCTACCTGTTAGGGATCAACCGTCCTGTAGTCGGAGTGCCCTCATACTACAGGCGGAATTGTTTCAACGAATGTGAGCCAGCACACCCTGCAATTCATCCAGGGAGCTGTAACTGATCACCAACTGGCCCTTGCCCTTTTGCCCATGCTTGATCTGCACCGGTGAACCCAGCCGCTCAGCCAGGCGTTGCTCAAGGCGGGTGATGTCCGGGTCAGCCTTGACCACCACTGCAGGTTTGTCCTTGCTGTTGAGCCACTGACGTACCAGGGCTTCGGTCTGACGGACGGTCAGGCCCCGTGCGACAACATGTCGCGCCCCTTCGGTTTGTTGCTCAGCCGGCAGACCCAGCAGGGCGCGGGCATGGCCCATTTCCAGATCACCATGGGACAACAGAGTCTTGATTTCTTCCGGCAGGGCAATCAGGCGCAGCAGGTTGCTGATGGTCACCCGCGACTTGCCCACGGCATCGGCGACCTGTTGCTGGGTCAGCTGGAACTCCTGCTGTAGCCGCTGCAGGGCCATGGCCTCTTCGATGGGGTTGAGGTCTTCGCGCTGGATATTCTCGATCAGCGCCATGGCAATGGCGGCTTCATCCGGCAGCTCGCGGACCATGGCCGGAATCTTGTCCACACCAGCTTGCTGGCTGGCCCGCCAACGACGTTCGCCGGCAACGATCTCGAAGCGACCACCGCCGATCGGGCGCACCACAATGGGCTGCATCACCCCATGCATCTTGATCGACTGGGCCAGCTCTTCCAGGGCGGTAGGGTCCATGTCGCGGCGTGGCTGATATTTGCCGCGCTGCACCAGATCCAGGGGCAGGTACTGAAGTTCACGGCTGTCGACCTGGGCGGCTTCTTCCTGCAGGGCGCTGACACTGGCTCCGCCCAGCAGGGCATCCAGGCCGCGGCCCAGTCCTCGTTTTTTGACAGCCATGGGAATTTCCTTATGCGGTTGCGGTGTGGGCGCCTGCGCGCTGACGGCGGACCAGCTCGCCGGCCAAGGCCAGATAGGCTATGGCCCCACGGGATTGCTTGTCATACACCAGCGCCGGCATGCCGAAGCTGGGCGCCTCGGCCAGGCGCACGTTGCGCGGGATGACCACGTCGTAGAGCTTGTCGCCAAAGTGCTGCTTGAGCTGGGCGCTGACATCGTTGGTCAGGCTGATGCGCGGGTCATACATGGTGCGCAGCAGGCCTTCGATCTTCAATTTCGGGTTGAGCATCTCGCCAATGCGCTGAATGCTGTTGACCAGGTCACTCAGGCCTTCCAGGGCGTAGTACTCGCACTGCATGGGAATGATCACACCGTCGGCGGCCACCAGGGCATTGACCGTGAGCATCGACAGGGCCGGCGGGCAGTCGATCAGGATGTAGTCGTAGTTCTCGCGGATCGGCGCCAGGGCATAGCGCAGGCGACTTTCCTTCATCTTCATTTCCAGCAGCGAGACTTCGGCAGCGGTCAGGTCACGGTTGGCTGGCAGCAGCTGGTAGCCGCCATGCTCGGAGAACTGCATGGCCTCGACCAGATTGCATTCGCCGATCAGCACGTCGTAGATCGAATGCTCCAGGCCATGCTTATCCACACCACTGCCCATGGTAGCGTTGCCCTGGGGATCGAGATCGATCAACAGCACGCGACGCTTGGTCGCCACCAGGGATGCGGCCAGGTTGATGCAGGTGGTGGTCTTGCCCACACCACCTTTCTGGTTAGCGATCGCGAATACCTTAGCCATGCTGCCTTTCCCCCTAAGCCGAGCGACGCAGTATCAGCAGATGGCGCTGACCTTGGCAACCGGGAACCTTGAGTACATGGGTGGCGCTGAGACGAAAGTCCGTAGGCAGGGCCTGCAGCTCGTCATCCGGGTGCACCCCTTTCATCGCCAGCCACTGGGTTTGCGCGCTACCCAGGTGGCGCGTCCAGTTGCTGAAGTCTTCCAGGGAGCTGAAAGCCCGGGAGCAAACGCCATCGAAAGGTTGCTCGGGTTTGAACTCTTCCACCCGGCTGTGGATAACTTGCAGGTTGGCCAGTTTCAACTCCAGCTTCACCTGGGTCAGAAAGCGGGTCTTCTTGCCATTGGAATCGAGCAGGGTGAACTGCCGTTCAGGGAACAGGATGGCCAGGGGAATCCCCGGCATGCCGCCACCACTGCCCACGTCCAGCCAGTTATCCCCAGCTTCAGCGACAAAGGGCGCCACGGACAGGCTGTCGAGCAGGTGGCGCGAAACCATTTCGTCCGGATCACGCACGGCCGTGAGGTTATAGGCCTTGTTCCACTTGATCAGCAGGGCGAGGTAGGCGAGCAGTTGCTCGAGCTGCTGCGGGCTGAGTTCGACGCCCAGTTCGCGGGCCCCCTGGCTGAGCTCTTCGGCATGGCGCTGAGTAACCGACATCAGGCGCTATGCTCCAACTGCTGACCGGCAGTGCGTTTTTTCAGATGGATCAGCAGCAGGGATATCGCCGCCGGGGTCACGCCGGGAATCCGCGAGGCCTGCCCCAGGGTCTGTGGCCGGGCATTGCCGAGCTTATGCTGAATTTCCTTGGATAACCCGGAGATCCCTGCGTAGTCGATATCCTCGGGCAGCTGGGTGTCTTCACTGGCGCGCAGGCGGGCGATTTCGTCCTGCTGGCGGTCGATATAGCCGGCGTACTTGGTCTTGATCTCCAACTGCTCGGCCACCTGCGGGTCCACGCTGGGCGCCTGGCTCAGTTCGGCCAGGGTGGCATAGTCGATTTCCGGGCGCGCCAGCAGGTTCAGCAGGTTGTACTCGTGGGTCAGCGGGGTGCCGAAACGACTGGCAATGGCATCGCCCAGGGGCGTACCGGGGCGTACCCAGGTGCTTTTCAGGCGCTGTTCTTCCTGGGCAATCCCTTCGCGCTTGGCCTCGAAGGCAGCCCAGCGCTCGTCATCCACCAGGCCCAGCTCGCGGCCTTTCTCGGTCAGACGCAGGTCGGCGTTGTCCTCGCGCAGGATCAGGCGGTATTCGGCCCGCGAGGTGAACATGCGGTAAGGCTCCTGGGTGCCGAGGGTGATCAGGTCGTCGACCAGCACGCCGATATAGGCTTCGTCACGGCGTGGGCACCAGCTGTCCTTGCCCTGGGCACGCAGTGCGGCGTTGCAGCCGGCCAGCAAACCTTGCGCACCCGCTTCTTCGTAACCAGTAGTGCCGTTGATCTGCCCAGCGAAGAACAGCCCGCCGATCACCTTGGTTTCCAGGCTGTACTTGAGGTCGCGCGGGTCGAAGTAGTCGTATTCGATGGCGTAGCCGGGTCGCACGATATGGGCGTTTTCCATGCCGCGAATACTGCGCACGATCTCCAGCTGTACATCGAAGGGCAGCGAGGTGGAGATGCCGTTGGGGTACAGCTCATGGGTGGTCAGGCCTTCCGGCTCGATAAACACCTGATGGCTGTCCTTGTCGGCGAAGCGGTGAATCTTGTCTTCGATGGACGGGCAGTAGCGCGGGCCAACGCCTTCGATTACCCCGGAGTACATGGGCGAGCGATCCAGATTGCTGGCAATGATCTCGTGGGTTCGCGCATTGGTATGGGTGATCCAGCAGCTGATCTGCCGTGGCTGCTGCTCGGGCTTGCCGAGGAAGGACATTAGCGGCGTAGGCGTATCACCGGGTTGCTCGGTCATCACCGAGAAGTCCACGGTTCTACCATCGATACGCGGTGGCGTACCGGTTTTCAGGCGACCGACACGCAGCGGCAGTTCACGCAGACGCTGCGCCAGGGCGATGGAGGGTGGATCACCGGCGCGACCACCGGAGTAGTTCTGCAGGCCGATGTGGATAAGTCCACCGAGGAAGGTGCCAGTGGTCAACACCACGGAATCGGCCATAAAGCGCAGGCCCATCTGGGTTACTACGCCTTTTACCTGGTCGTTTTCCACAATCAGGTCGCCGGCAGCCTGCTGAAATATCCACAGGTTGGCCTGGTTTTCCAGAGTTTCGCGAATGGCCGCCTTGTACAGCACCCGGTCGGCCTGGGCGCGAGTGGCACGAACAGCCGGGCCCTTGCGGCTGTTCAGCACACGGAACTGGATACCGCCACGGTCGGTGGCCTGGGCCATGGCACCGCCCAGGGCATCGATTTCCTTGACCAGATGGCTCTTGCCGATCCCCCCAATGGCCGGGTTGCAGCTCATCTGCCCGAGGGTTTCCACATTGTGGGTCAGCAGCAGGGTTTTCACCCCCATACGGGCAGCCGCCAATGCGGCTTCGGTGCCGGCATGGCCACCGCCGATGACGATCACCTGAAAACGGGAAGGGAAATCCACCACGCACCTCGTGCCTGTTGAGAAAGGGGGCTTTTCGAAAGGCGGCAAGTATAGGGACTTAACGGGAGTGAAAGAAGCCTTTTGCACAAAAAATAGCCAGCTGCCTTGAGTTGTTCGCCGATAGACAGACAAATAAAGAATAAAAGAAAGAATTTTTATAAAGCCTTGTTTATATGTTTATTAAGTATGCAGTGCTTTTCTGTGGATAGATGGCTACAGCCCTTTAACAGCATGCGCTGTAGCCTTTCAAAAGGTTGTGATGATCCTGGCGGCTGCCTGTTCACTAGCCGTACGCAAGCTGTGGATGAAATGTAATGTTATCCACAGATAGCTTTATCCTCAGTTTTATCACCGGGTTATGGGCAGGGCTTAGGGCTGGTTTTCCACAGGGCTTAGGTGGATAAATAAGTGGCTGGACGCGGGTATTGCGCCCAGGCGAAGGCCTGCCGGGATGACATAAGTTGGGATTTCAGGACGTAGGATGGGTTAGGCGCAGGGAGAAAATATTGAAGACGGCAGAAGGTTCGATGCGCCGTAACCCATCGGGAATTCGCCACGTCATGATGGGTTACGCGGCGCGTGGGGTCTGTATTGATTATAGGTTCAGTGCCCTAGCCTCTAACCCATCCTACTTGCCGATACAGAAGCTGGAGAAGATTCGTCCCAGCAGGTCGTCTGAACTAAAGGCGCCGGTGATCTCGCCCAGGGCCTGCTGGGCCATGCGCAGGTCTTCGGCCAGCAACTCGCCGGCGCCGGCCAGGGTCAGTTGGGCATGGCCATGCTCAAGGTGACTGGCGGCCTGGCGCAGGGCTTCCAGGTGACGTCTACGGGCGCTAAAGCTGCTTTCCGCGGTCTGTTCGTAGCCCATGCAGGCCTTGAGATGGTCCCTGAGCAGGTCCAGGCCCTCGGTGGACTTGGCCGACAGGCTGATGGTGATATGGCCATCGGCGCAGCTCTCCAGTCCAACCCGTTCTCCTGAGAGGTCGGCCTTATTACGAATCAGGGTGACCTTGGCCGGATCCGGGCGCTGGTCGAGAAATTCCGGCCACAGGGCGAAGGGATCGGCGGCCTCGGGGGCAGTGGCATCCACCACCAGCAGAATGCGGTCGGCCTCGCTGATGGCCTTGAGGGCTCGCTCCACGCCGATGCGTTCGACCTGATCCTCGGTATCGCGCAAACCGGCGGTATCCACCACATGCAGAGGCATACCGTCGATATGGATATGTTCGCGCAATACATCGCGGGTGGTACCGGCGATCTCGGTGACGATGGCCGCCTCGCGTCCGGCCAGGGCGTTGAGCAGGCTGGACTTGCCGGCATTGGGCCGGCCGGCGATCACCACGGTCATGCCATCGCGCAGCAGGGCGCCTTGCCCGGCCTCACGCAGCACGCCGGTCAGATCGGCGCGAACAGCGTCGAGCAGATTCAGCACATGGCCATCGGCGAGAAAGTCGATTTCTTCCTCGGGGAAGTCGATGGCGGCCTCGACATAGATGCGCAGGTTGATCAACCGCTCGGTCAGACCATGCACGCGGCGGGAAAATTCGCCCTGCAATGAACACAGGGCATTGCGCGCGGCCTGTTCGGAGCTGGCCTCGATCAGGTCGGCAATGGCCTCAGCCTGGGCCAGGTCGAGTTTGTCATTGAGAAAGGCACGCTCACTGAACTCCCCGGGCCGCGCCAGGCGAGCACCCAGCTGCAGGCAGCGACGCAGCAACAGATCCAGTACCACCGGGCCGCCATGGCCCTGCAATTCCAACACATCCTCGCCGGTAAAGGAGTTCGGGCCGGGAAAGTACAGGGCCAGGCCCTCATCCAGCACCTGCTCGGCCTCGGCGAAGAAGGGGCCGTAGTGGGCGTAACGGGGTTTAAGCTCACGCTGGCAGATGGCCAATGCCAGTGTTTTCGCCAATGGGCCGGAGACGCGCACTATGCCCACGCCACCACGACCCTGGGCAGTGGCGACGGCGGCGATGGTTTCGGTGACGCTGGACATAGGGCTCTCCTGCAAACGGCATAGCAAAACGCCCCTGAAAAGGGGCGTTTGTTACAGCTTAGAAGTCATTGCAATTCAGGCACTGGACGCCTTGGTTGCCGCTTCGATCTTGCGGGTAATGTACCACTGCTGGGCGATGGACAGGACGTTGTTGACCACCCAGTACAGCACCAGGCCCGCGGGGAACCAGAGGAAGAAGAAGGTGAAGATGATCGGCATCATCTTCAGCACCTTGGCCTGCATCGGGTCCGGTGGTGTGGGGTTGAGCTGCTGCTGAATAAACATGGTGGCGCCCATGATAATCGGCAGGATGAAGTAGGGATCCTTGATCGCCAGGTCGGTGATCCAGAACATCCACGGCGCCTGGCGCATTTCCACGCTTTCCAGCAGCACCCAGTAGAGGGCCAGGAACACCGGCATCTGCACCAGGATCGGCAGGCAGCCGCCCAGTGGGTTGATCTTCTCCTTCTTGTACAGCTCCATCATGGCCTGGGACATTTTCTGCCGGTCGTCGCCATGCTGCTCCTTCAACTGAGCCAGTTTCGGCGCCACTGCACGCATACGCGCCATGGACTTGTAACTGGCGGCCGACAGCGGGAAGAAGATCAGCTTGATGATGATGGTCAGGACGATGATCGACCAGCCCCAGTTGCCGAGCAGGCCATGGATCACTTCCAGCAGCCAGAAGATCGGCTGGGCGAGGAACCAGAGGAAACCGTAATCGACCGTCAGCTCAAGACCTGGCGATAGCTCTTTCAGGTGACCTTGAAGCTTTGGCCCCGCATAGAGAATGGCACTGGTTTCGGCTTGAGCGCCGGCAGCAACCTGAATGGACGGGCCGGTAAAGCCGACGATGTAGTTGCCTTGGCTATCCTTGCGGGTCTGTACCTGGTTGGTGCTGTCTTTGCTAGGAATCCAGGCGGTAACGAAGTAGTGCTGCAGCCAGGCAACCCAGCCTCCTTGAACGCTTGCTTTGAAGGGTTGCTTGTCGATATCGCTCATCGACACTTTCTTGTACGGCTCTTCCGCCGTCCACAGTGCGCCGCCCAGGTAGGTGGCGGTGCCGGTGGCGGTGGTGGAGGACGGATCGCCGCTGTCATCGCGTTTGAGCTGGGCGAACATGTTGCCGCTCCAGGTCTGCCCGCTCTGGTTGTCGATCAGGTAAGTGACAGTCAGCTGGTAGGCCGCTGGGTCCACACAACCGGTCTTCTTCTGCTCCTGCTCGCGTGCCGAGCATTCCGGGTTGAGTCCACGCTTGAAGGTAAAGCGCTTGATGTAGTTGATGCCCTCTTCGCTCAGGGTCAGGTCCACAGTCAGGTTGTCCTGGCCTTCGGCCAGTTCGTAGCTCTGCTGCTCACTGGCCCACAGGGCGCGACCGCTGGACTTGTCCGGAGCATTGATACCGATCAGGCCACTTTGTGCCAGGTAAGTCCGCTCGCTGCCGTTATCGAACAGCTGGAAGGGCACGTCCGGACGATCCTGGCGGCGTGGGTACTGAGGCAAACGCAGTTGCACCACATCACCGCCGCGGGGGTCGATGGCCAGTTCCAGTACGTCGGTCTTGACCCGGATCAGCTGATCGCTGACGGCGGCCGGCATTACGCTGGCAGCGCTGGGTTCGACTACGGCACTGGGGATATCGTCGGCGCCGCTGTCAGAGCCTGGAATGCTGTCCGGCAGGGCGGGAATGGTCACACTGGCTGACTGCGCCTGCTGCGGCAGTTCTGCCTGTCCATAATCCTGATTCCATTGCAGGACCATCAGGTAGGACACGACTGCCAGGGCGACGATCAGGATCGAACGTTGAATATCCATGATTATTCGGCCATCGAAGAGGAACGGGAGGATTGCACGGGTGGAACCGGATCGTAACCGCCGGGATTCCACGGATGACAGCGACCGAGCCGCCGAGCGGCCAGCCAGCCGCCGCGCAAGACGCCATGTTGCTCGATGGCCTCTTGCGCGTAGCAGGAACAGCTTGGATAGAAGCGACAGTGACTGGCCATCAAGGGGCTGATGGCGTAACGGTAGAACTGGATGGGTAACAGGGCCAGTTTACGCATCGGGACAGTCGCTTACCCCGGCTGGGGCAGTAACTGCGGGCGTGACTTTGCTGCGTGCCAGGCGTTTCCAGAGCTTGCCGAACTGATGAGCCAGCTCGACGTTTTCCAGATCACCCAGCCCCTTACGTGCCACCACCACGATATCCCAGCCCACCAGGTTGTCCTGATTGAGGCGGAAGGATTCGCGGATCTGACGTTTCAGGCGGTTGCGCTCAACGGCGAGCTTGACGCTCTTCTTGCCGATCACCAAGCCCAGACGGGGATGATCGAGTGCGTTGTCGCGCGCTAGCAGCAGGACATTTTTGCCCGGAGCTTTACCGCTGGGGGAGTCGAAGACTGCCTTGAATTGTCGGGGGGTTAGCAGACGCTTTGCCCGACTGAAGTCTCGACTCACCACAAGAACGGGATTTAGACGGTCAGACGCTTACGGCCCTTGGCGCGACGACGCGACAGGACAGCACGACCGTTCTTGGTGGCCATACGGGCACGGAAGCCGTGGGTGCGGGCGCGTTTGATAGTGCTGGGTTGGAAAGTACGTTTCATGGTGCGGTACCTGGGTGGTCGACTACGGGCCGGAATGGCCCCCGTTTTTAAGAGACCGGCAATTCTAGAGAAACCCGCGGGTCAGGTCAATTTCCAACCAGCGCTTTTCCTGAATAAAGAAATATAAAGAAGAGAATATTTAAAGATGTTTAGTAGCGTTTAAAGCTATTAGCAGCCCAGGTGCCTGTGCATAAGTGCCTGTGGCCCTCTGCTAGCAAGGCTTTACCTGTGACAAAAGTCTGTCGAAAAGCTCTGTGTGAGCTGTGTGGTGAGGGCGTACAAGCTGGGTATGGAATGGGCTTTTACCCACAGGCAGGTTTTTCCCGGGGCAGCCCACAGGCTTATAGGCACAGCTCAAGGGACTTTATCCACAGGCTTTATCGTTTGCCGTCTAACAAGGTTTTATATCATTAAGGCATTGATTTTCCTTGGCTGCATGGGGTTTTACATGTGGATAACTTGCCTGCTCGGGACTACAATGTCGGCTTGTTTTTGCCTCATCGCCTTTCCATTAGGGGACACCTGTGTCTGTGGAACTTTGGCAGCAGTGCGTGGAGCTTCTACGCGACGAACTGCCTGCCCAGCAATTCAACACCTGGATCCGGCCGCTGCAGGTCGAAGCGGAAGGCGATGAGCTGCGCGTCTACGCGCCTAACCGCTTTGTGCTCGATTGGGTCAACGAAAAATACCTGACTCGTTTATTGGAGTTACTGGGCGAACGCACCAATGGTCTGGTTCCTGCCCTTTCCTTATTAATAGGGAGTAAGCGCAGCGCTGCAGCTCGTGCTGTGTCTCCCAGCATGGCGATGCCATCTGTCAGCGCGGTTCCGGTAAGCGAGTCGCCGCCACAGGTATCGCGGCAGGCGAATACCCAGGACGGTTTTAACGCTACAGCCGCGCAGGTGCCTATGGCACCGCCCAGCCCTCCCCAGCAGCCCGCACGAACAGAGCGGACCGTGCAGGTCGAAGGGGCGCTCAAGCACACCAGTTATCTGAACCGCACCTTCACCTTCGACAATTTCGTCGAGGGCAAGTCGAACCAGCTGGCCCGCGCCGCTGCCTGGCAGGTGGCCGATAACCCCAAGCATGGCTACAACCCGCTGTTCCTTTATGGCGGCGTGGGCCTGGGTAAGACGCACCTGATGCATGCGGTGGGCAACCACCTGCTGGCCAAGAACCCCAACGCCAAGGTGGTTTACTTGCATTCCGAGCGCTTCGTGGCCGATATGGTCAAGGCGCTGCAGCTCAATGCCATTAACGAATTCAAGCGCTTCTATCGCTCGGTGGATGCGCTGCTGATCGACGATATCCAGTTTTTCGCGAAGAAGGAGCGCTCCCAGGAGGAGTTCTTTCACACTTTCAACGCTCTGCTTGAAGGCGGCCAGCAGGTCATCCTCACCAGCGACCGTTATCCCAAGGAGATCGAAGGCCTGGAAGAGCGCCTGAAGTCTCGCTTCGGCTGGGGCCTGACCGTGGCGGTGGAGCCGCCGGAGCTGGAAACCCGCGTGGCGATCCTGATGAAGAAGGCCGATCAGGCCAAGGTCGACCTGCCCCACGATGCCGCCTTCTTTATTGCCCAGCGCATTCGTTCCAACGTCCGCGAGCTGGAGGGGGCGCTTAAACGAGTGATCGCCCACTCGCACTTTATGGGCCGAGATATCACGATTGAGTTGATTCGCGAATCGCTCAAGGACCTGTTGGCCCTGCAGGACAAACTGGTCAGCATCGACAATATCCAGCGCACGACGGCCGAGTACTACAAGATCAAGATTTCCGATCTGCTCTCGAAACGCCGTTCCCGTTCGGTGGCGCGGCCACGTCAGGTGGCCATGGCGCTGTCCAAGGAGCTGACCAACCACAGCCTGCCGGAAATTGGTGATGCTTTCGGTGGGCGCGATCACACGACGGTATTGCATGCTTGCCGTAAGATTGCTGAACTTAGGGAATCCGACGCGGACATCCGTGAGGATTACAAAAACCTGTTGCGCACGCTGACTACATAATCTGCGACTCCACTAGGCAAGGGACTAGACCATGCATTTCACCATTCAACGCGAAGCCCTGTTGAAACCCCTGCAACTGGTCGCTGGTGTCGTGGAACGACGCCAGACCTTGCCAGTGCTCTCCAATGTGTTGCTGGTGGTTGACGGCCAGCAACTGTCGCTGACTGGTACCGACCTCGAAGTCGAACTGGTGGGGCGCGTCACGCTGGAGGAGCCGGCCGAGCCAGGTGAAATCACCGTGCCTGCGCGCAAGTTGATGGACATCTGCAAGAGCCTGCCGAGTGACGCTTTGATCGATATTCGCATCGACGAGCAGAAGCTGCTGGTCAAGGCCGGGCGCAGCCGCTTCACCCTATCCACCCTGCCGGCCAATGATTTCCCCACGGTCGAAGACGGCCCAGGTTCGTTGACCTTCAATCTGGTTCAGAGCAAGGTGCGTCGTCTGATTGAGCGCACCAGTTTCGCCATGGCTCAGCAGGATGTGCGCTACTACCTCAACGGTATGTTGCTGGAAGTGCAAAGCGGTCTGCTGCGTGCAGTGGCCACCGATGGTCACCGCCTGGCCATGTGCTCCATGGAGGCGGCCATCGAGCAGGACGGCAAGCATCAGGTGATCGTCCCGCGCAAAGGCATTCTGGAACTGGCGCGCCTGCTGACCGAACAGGACGGCAGCGTCAGCATCGTGCTCGGTCAGCACCACATTCGCGCCACCACCGGTGAGTTCACCTTCACCTCGAAGCTGGTGGACGGCAAGTTCCCCGACTATGAGCGTGTACTGCCCCGCGGTGGCGACAAGTTGGTGGTGGCTGATCGTCAGGGCCTGCGTGAAGCTTTTAGCCGTACCGCCATTCTGTCCAACGAGAAGTACCGCGGCATTCGCCTGCAGCTGGAGTCTGGTCTGCTGAAAATTCAGGCCAATAACCCGGAGCAGGAGGAAGCCGAAGAAGAGATCGCCGTGGACTATAACGGCAGTGCACTGGAGATCGGCTTCAACGTCAGCTATCTGCTCGATGTGCTGAGCGTGATGACCACCGACCAGGTGCGTCTGATTCTCTCCGATGCCAACAGCAGCGCTCTGGTGCAGGAAGCGGATAACGACGACTCCTCTTATGTTGTTATGCCGATGCGCCTCTAACTGTTACCGCTAAATGTCCCTGACCCGCTTTACCGTCACCGCGGTGCGCAACCTGCACCCGGTGACCCTCTCCCCCTCCCCGCGCATCAATATCCTTTCCGGTGACAACGGCAGTGGCAAGACCAGCCTGCTCGAAGCCATCTATCTGCTCGGACTGGCCCGCTCCTTTCGCAGTACCCGCCTGCTTCCGGTCATTCAATATGAACAACTGGCCTGCACCATCTTTGGTCAGGTGCAGTTGGCCGATGGCCGACAAAGCAACCTGGGCATTTCCAGGGACCGTCTGGGTGAGTTCCAGATTCGTATTGACGGGCAGAACGCCCGGAGCGCCGCACAGCTGGCTGAGACGTTACCGCTGCAGCTGATCAACCCAGACAGTTTCCGCTTGCTCGAAGGTGCACCGAAGATCCGTCGACAGTTTCTCGATTGGGGAGTGTTCCACGTGGAACCT
>JBFHPI010000014.1:0-16890 GCA_041592855.1 Pseudomonas sp. | reverse complement strand
TGCAAGGCGCTACGTTAGTAACAGCCTCCGGCTGGTCAAAACGGCGAGGAAGCGGAGTTTACGAGCTGTAAATGAGCATCCGAGCCTGTTTTTAACGCAGCAGGGCCGACGCGCAGCAGGTCGTAAACAGGCTCTAGGTTCAGACCAGATCCAGCTGTACCTTGTTCTCGCTCAGCAGACGGCCGATGGCGGCAGGGGGCTGACTGTCGGTAAAAACGCGGTCGACCAGGGTGATGGAGCCCAGGCGCACCACCGCATTACGGCCGAACTTGCTGGAGTCGGCGGCGAGAAAGACCTGGCGGGCATTGTCCATGATGGCCTGGGATACCCGCACTTCCTGATAGTCGAAGTCCAGCAGGCTGCCGTCCTCGTCGATGCCGCTGATGCCCACCAGGGCGAAGTCCACCTTGAACTGCTGGATAAAATCCACCGCCGCCTGACCGACGATGCCACCGTCGCTGCGCACCGTTCCGCCCGCCACCAGCACTTCGAAATCGGCCTTGGTGCTGAGCTGGGCAGCCACATGCAGGTTGTTGGTGATGATCTTCAGGCCCTTGTGTCCCAGCAGTTCGCGGGCAATGGCCTCGGTGGTGGTGCCGATATTGATAAACAGTGAAGCATGGTCGGGGATATGGGCGGCGATGGCGGCGGCAATGCGCTGCTTTTCCTCGCGCATCTGCCCGGCTCGCATGCTGTAGGCGGTGTTCTGGATACTCGACGCCTCACTGGCTGCACCGCCATGGGTGCGTCGCAACAGGCCCTGTTCGGCCAGTTGGTTGATATCGCGGCGGATGGTCTGCGGGGTGACGGCGAAGGCCTGGGCCAGCTCGTCGATGCTGACATAGCCGCGTTCGCGGGCGAGTTCGAGAATGTCCTGTTGGCGTGGCGGCAGGGTCATGGTGAGTCCTTGAAAGTTGGCGATATTATAGGCTGCCGAATAGCAATTAATCGGCTAAGGTACGCCAACGTTGTCAGATAATTTTCACATTCGAACATGACCCCTGCCATCGATCTGTTGAAAAAGGCCAAGGCTGAGCACCAGGTGCACAGCTATCACCACGATCCCAAGGCGCCATCCTATGGGCTGGAAGCCGCGGAAAAACTCGGTCTTGAGCCGGCCCGGGTGTTCAAGACGCTGCTCGCCGCCAGCGACAAGGGCGAATTGCTGGTCGCGGTGGTACCGGTGGCCGGCACTCTGGATCTCAAGGCCCTGGCCCAGGCGGCCGGGGTGAAGAAGGCCGATATGGCCGACCCGGCTGCGGCGCAGCGGGCCACCGGCTACTTGCTCGGCGGCATCAGCCCACTGGGGCAGAAGAAGCGCCTGCGCACCTTTATCGATGAGTCGGCGCAGCAGCAGGCCAGCATCTATGTCAGTGCCGGGCGCCGTGGCCTGGAGGTGGAACTGACAGCGCCGGTACTGGCGCAGTTGACCCAGGCGCTGTTTGCCCCGATCGGGCGAAGTTAAGCATTCAGTTTTAACCCTATAACAACAAGGAACCCAGCCATGCCCCAGTACCTGCTTGCCATCGACCAGGGCACCACCAGCAGCCGCGCTATCGTGTTCAGTGCCCAGGGCCTGCCGGTGGCGCGCGCCCAGCAGGAGTTCAAACAGTATTTCCCCCAGGACGGCTGGGTCGAGCATGACGGCGAAGATCTTTGGCTGAGTACCCTCAAGGTCTGCCGTGAGGCGTTGCAGCAGGGCGGCCTGAGCGCCACCGATATCGCCGCCATCGGCATCACCAACCAGCGTGAGACCACTCTGGTGTGGGATGCCCAGACCGGCACGCCAATCCATCCGGCCATCGTCTGGCAGGATCGGCGCACGGCCGATTACTGCGCCAGTCTCAAGTCCGCCGGCCATGAAGCGGCCGTGGCGGCCAAGACCGGGCTGTTGATCGACCCCTATTTCTCCGCCACCAAGCTGCGCTGGATTCTTGCCCATGTGCCCGGTGCCCGTGAACGGGCCGAGCGCGGTGAGCTGCGTTTCGGCACCGTGGACAGCTTTCTGTTGTGGCGCCTGACTGGCGGCAAATCGCACAAGACCGATGCCAGCAACGCCTCGCGTACCCTGCTGTTCAATATCCACAGCCAGCAGTGGGATGAGGAGCTGCTGGCACTGTTCGAGATTCCCCGCAGCCTGTTGCCGGAGGTGCTCGATTGCGCCGCCGAGTTCGGCCATAGCGAGGCCGAGCTGCTCGGCGCCAGCATCCCGGTACTGGGCATGGCCGGTGACCAGCAGGCGGCGCTGATCGGTCAGGCCTGCTTCGAGCCGGGCATGGTCAAGAGCACCTATGGCACCGGCTGCTTTATGATCCAGAACACCGGGGCAACGCCCGTTCAGTCGAAAAATCGCCTGCTTACCACGGTCGGTTATCGCCTGAACGGCGAGGTCACTTATGCGGTGGAGGGCAGCATCTTCGTCGCCGGTGCGGCAGTGCAGTGGCTGCGCGACGGCATCAAGCTGATCAGCCATGCCCGCGATACCGAAGCCATGGCCGAGCAGACCGGCGACGCTTGCGGGGTCTACCTGGTGCCGGCCTTTACCGGCCTCGGCGCGCCCTACTGGGACCCGAAGGCTCGTGGCGCCATTTTCGGCCTGACCCGCGATACCGGGATCAAGGAAATCGTCACAGCCGGCCTGCAGTCGGTGTGCTACCAGACCCGTGACCTGCTCGAAGCCATGCGCCAGGACGGCGCCGCCGAGCCCAGCGCCCTGCGGGTGGATGGCGGCATGGTGGAGAACAACTGGGTCATGCAGTTTCTCGCCGATATTCTCGGCGTGCCGGTGGAGCGCCCCGAGGTGACCGAAACCACGGCCCTGGGTGTGGCCTACCTGGCGGGCCTCAAGACCGGGCTGTTCCCGGACCTGGCCAGCATCGCCAGTCACTGGCATCGCCAGCAACGCTTCGAACCGCGTATGGCCGACAGCCACAGAAGCAAGCTGTATGACGGCTGGCTGGATGCGGTGCAGCGGGTGCGCAGCGAGGGGTGAGGGCGGGGCGTGATTAACACCCTCTCCCTTTGGGAGAGGGTTGGAGAGAGGGGGGTGTAGGCTTCAATTACCCGCCAGCATCACCCCTTCATATTGGTTGGTCAATTCATGCATCTGCCACAGCAGGGTTTCGGTGGTGGTGGCAATTACCGTGGGCACATAGCGCGAGTCGCTGGCCAGGTTGAAACCTGCGCGGGTAAAGCGCCACTGGGCTTCGGCTTGTTGCAGGCCCTGGCGGATGGCCGGGGTGTTCTGCTGGGCCTGTTGCAATTCGCCCAGGGCCCGCTCGAACTCGCTGACGGCCTGTTCGAACTGCCCTTGCAGATCATTGACCGGCAAGCGCCAGCTGATGGCCAGATAGAGTTTGGCGATACGCTGACTGAGCATGCGCTGGCGGCCACTGCGATTGACCAGTACGGCGTTGTGTCCGCCGCTGTGCTGCTCCAGTAGCTTCACCACCTTTTCACTCTGACTGAGCAATTGGTCGCTCAGGGTCAGCACCTGAAGGGCGCCTGCCTTGTCCGGGCGGGTCAATACCTGTTCACGGTACTGCTGCCAGGTGGTGCCGGCCTGTTCCAGGGCGCTGCGTATTTCGGGCGTGGGGGCGTATTCGTTCAGGGCTAGGTAGTTGCTCTCGAACTTGGCGATGCTCTGGTCGAGTTGCTGGCCGGCTTGTTCGGGGCGCACTTCGGCTCCGAGCATCAGGTAGCTCTTGGCAATTCGCTGGCTGAGCATGCGCTGCATGCCGGACAGGTTCATGGCCTCGGCAGCGCTGATCTGAGCCCATGCCGACGGGGCCTGCAGGCAGCAGGCCACTAGCACCAGCAGTGGGGCGATAAGGCGGGTTTTCATAGGTGTCTCCAAGGGCACGCGGACAAGCCGCGTGCCCTTTGCCAGGGGCTGGGATCAGTAGCTGTATTGCACCTGCAGCCACAGCTTGTCGGTGTCCACGGCAAAGTCGTCGGCGTCATAGCGCGCCGCCTTGACCAGCCCCACCAGGCCCTTGACTCCGGGAATCGGCCGGGCATAGGAGAGGTTGTATTCGCTGCCGTAATGGCTGCTGCCCTGCTCGGCGCGGTAGTCGTGGTACATGCCCACCAGGGTGCCGCCGAGCACCGGCAGGCTGGCGCTCAGGTAGCTGTCCTTGATGCCGCCGGCCGGGGTCAGCAGGAAGATATCGGCCCAGCCCTGGAAGGCGTGCTTGGTCGCCAGCGGGGTCTGGAAGGCGCGGTTGCCCGGGCCGCTGTCGCCGCCCAGTACTTCATAGCCGCCCTTGAGCGCCACACCTTTGAGGGTGTAGCCCAGCTCCATCAGGTAGTAGTCACTGTCCAGATCCAGCGGGTTATCCGCATATTCGCTCTGCCGGGCGTACTCCAGGGCATAGCTGACCCCGGCCACGGCGCCATTGAGGCGCAGACCGGTGGTCTTGCTCGACTGGCTGCCGCCGGTGAGGTTGTCCAGGCCCAGGCGGTACTGATAAGCGGTGGCGGTCAGCTCCGGCATCAGTACGTATTGCACATTCAGCAGGTGGCTGTGGCCTTCGATATTGGCCGGGTTGGCGGCGGTGTCGAAGCGGTTGTCGCCGGGGCCGAAGATCGTGTTGATATTGTCGATATAGGCATAGCTCAGGGTCAGCCCGGTGAGGGGCTTGAGCTGCAGCAGGGCGCCGTCATAGGTCTGCTCGTTCTGGCGCCAGCCGACACCACCGACAAAGCGCTGGTTGTCCAGGTTGATCCGCTGGCGGCCGAGCACGGCGCTGCCGTACTGGTGGTCGTAACGCAGCAGGGCCTGGTTGATCTCGCTGCCGTCCGGATCGGCCACCACCGAGTAATCGCCCTGGCCATTGCGGGTGCTGTTGTAACGAGCATCGCCGATGCGGCTGACATTGTCCGCCTCGATCAGGGCAGAGAGGCCGTACCACTTGCCGCTCTGGAAGCCGATGCGGGTGCGGATGGTCTGGGCGTTGGCGTTGTTCAGGGCATTGTCCTGATCGACGTGCTCATAGCGGTAGCGCGCATCGAGGATCGGCTTGCCTTCAGTGAACAGTTTGCTGAAGGCCTCCTCGGCAAGGGCGGCGTGGCTGAGGGTGGTGCCGGCAACGGCCAGCGACAGCAGGGTCAGTTTCATCATGCGCATAGTGGTCATTCCTAATAGGCCATAGGGACTGCTGCCGCCTCGCACGAGTGGCATCACAACGGCAGCAGATCCTTGAAACGCAAAAAAAACGTCACGGCGCCCGGGGCTCGAAGAGAGCGGGGTGCGGTGACGTCGTTGTCGGATGTGTGGCAGACACGCCGTTGTGCTGACCGGGATTGGCCTTAGCAGCCCCCGTGCCAGAAATTGCAACTATCTGATTTTAATTGGTTTAGAGGCTTTGTAAGACAATTTAGCGATAACTTTATGCACCGTGAATGGTCGCGCTGCCTTGCCAGGGTGCACGGCTGTACGGCTGTTATAGGGCGTGTCTGTAGTGGGCATGTTCTCCGCAGGCGCGGCATGCTTGGGCAAACCGAACAAGGAGATTTGCCCCTATGCAGCTTGAGTTCCATCAGGTCGATGCCTTTGCCAGTCGGCCCTTTACCGGCAACCCGGCCATGGTCTATCGCCTGGATGCCTGGCTCGATGATGCCCTGATGCAGCAGATCGCCGCCGAGCACAACCTGGCGGAGACCGCCTTTGTGGTGCGGGAGGGGAAAGCTTGGCATATCCGCTGGTTTACCCCGGCGGCCGAGGTACCACTCTGTGGTCATGCCACCTTGGCCTGCGCCCATGTGCTGCTGGAGTGCTATGGCGAGACTGACGAAGTGATGGATTTTACCTGTCTGTCTGGAGGGCTGCGGGTCAGCCGTGAGGGAACGCGCCTGGTACTGGATTTTCCCGTGCGTATGACCCAGGCCTGTGATCTGCAGGCGGCGGTCGAGCAGGCCATGGGCCGGGCGGTGACCGAGGTGCGCGTGCTACCGGGAGCCGAGGGCGTACAGGAGCTGATGGTGGTGCTGAACAGCGAGGCAGAGGTCCGCGCCTATCAGCCCAATCTGCCGGCATTGGCCGCGCTGCCTGGTCTGGGCGTGCTGGTCACGGCGCCGGGTGAGCGGCATGATTTCGTCTCGCGCTATTTTGCCCCGTCCATCGGCATCAACGAGGACCCGGTCACCGGCTCGACCCACTGCATGCTGGTGCCCTATTGGGCCGAGCGTCTGGGTAAGCCTGAGCTGAGTGCCTTCCAGTGTTCATCCCGCGGGGGTGAGTTGCACTGCCGGTTGCAAGGCGAGCGGGTAAAGATAGCTGGGCAGGCGGTGCTGGTGGCCAGCGGTCGACTGAATTTGCCACCGGTTTGAGGAGCGCCCGGGCTTGCCCGGGGCGCTGATGCTATTCAGTCGTCGCTGCTATAACGACGTACCTTGGATTCGCCCAGATTTACCTGGGCCGCGATGCTGCCCGGAGCGGGGAACATCACCAGGTGATCGGCTGCGACACGGATGCCAACCTGCTCGCCGGGCAGGTGGTCGGCGTGGCTGGGGAAGATCGACTCCAGCTGACTGCCTGTAGGGAGTTGCAGGCGATAGAGGGTGGCGGCGCCGAGGAAGGTCTTGCCGACAATCAGTGCCTTCTGTGAGCTGTCCGGGTCATAGACGATATCGTCCGGGCGTAGCAGCACGTCAACGGCGCTGCCAGTAGGCCAGGTATAGGCGCGGTTGCCGCGAATCAGGCCCAGTTCAGTCTGCACCGCATCGGAGCTGAGCAACTGGCCACGGATAAAGTAACCCTGGCCGATAAAGCTGGCGACAAAGGGGGTCAGTGGTTCGTGATAGAGGTTGAACGGGGTGTCCCACTGCTCCAGACGGCCCTGGTGAAAGACGCCAACATGATCGCTCACCGCGAAGGCTTCTTCCTGATCATGGGTGACCAGGATGGCACTGGTGCCGCGGGCCTTGAGGATATCGCGAACCTCGTGACTGAGGCGTCGGCGCAGCTCGCCATCGAGGTTGGAGAAAGGCTCGTCAAGCAGCAGCAGCTGCGGCTCCGTAGCCAGGGCACGGGCCAGGGCCACGCGTTGCTGCTGACCGCCGGACAATTCATGGGGGTAGCGTTTGCCCAGGTGAGCGAGTTTGACCAGCTCCAGCAGCTCATGGGTGATGCGCTCGCAGTTGGCCTGCTTGCGAATGCCGAAGCCGATATTTTCGGCGACGCTCAGGTGGGGGAACAGGGCGTAATCCTGAAACACCATGCCGATCCGGCGCTTTTCCGGGGCCAGGGTGAAACCGGCCTTGGATATCACCTGATCGGCCAGCTGGATTTCGCCTTCCAGCACCGGCTCGAAACCGGCGATGGCGCGCAGGGTGGTGGTTTTGCCGCAGCCCGAGGGGCCGAGCAGGCAGCCAATATCGCCGGCATTGAGGTGCAGGTTGAGGTTCTGCACCACCCGATGTTCATTGAAGCCGCAACTGAGGTTGCGCAGGTTAAGCAGCAGGGGCTGGCTCATGCGTGGTGATACGCCGGTTCTACGAGAAACTCCAGCAGCGCCTTCTGCACATGCAGGCGGTTCTCGGCCTGGTCCCAGGCGCCGGAGCGCGGGTCTTCCAGCAGGTCCTCGCTGATTTCCTCGCCACGGTGGGCCGGCAGGCAGTGCAGGAACAGCACATCCTCGGCGGCGGCATCGAGCAGGGCACGGTTGACCTGATAGGGCTGAAACAGCTTGAGGCGCTGCGCTGCTTCGTCTTCCTGGCCCATGGAGGCCCAGACATCGGTGCTGATCAGGTGGGCACCGGCCACTGCTTCACGCGGGTCGCGCAGGATCTGCACGCGCTCGCCGGCCTGGGCCAACAGGGCGGCGCTGGGCTCATAGCCGGCGGGGCAGGCCACACGCAGCTGAAAGTCGAACTGCATGGCGGCTTCTATATAGGAGTTGCACATATTGTTGCCGTCGCCGACCCAGGCCACGGTCTTGCCCTTGATGCTGCCGCGCAGCTCCTGATAGGTCTGCATATCGGCCAGCAGTTGGCAAGCGTGCAGATCAACGGACAGGCCGTTGATCACCGGCACCCGGGAGTTGGCGGCGAACTCGGTCAGGGTGCTGTGGGCAAAGGTACGGATCATTACCGCATCGAGCATGCGCGACATGACGATGGCCGCATCACCGATCGGCTCGCCACGGTCCAGCTGGGTGTCGCGGGGCGAAAGAAAGATGGCCTGGCCGCCGAGCTGAATCATGCCGGCTTCAAAGGACAGGCGGGTGCGGGTCGAGGCTTTCTCGAAAATCATCCCCAGTACACGATTTTTCAGCGGCTCGAACAGTACGCCGCGGTTGCGCAAGTCCTTCAGCTCCATGCCGCGTCGGATCAGGCCCACCAGCTCATCCGGTGTGCAATCCATCAGCGAGAGAAAGTGTCTTGCGCTCATCGTTAACTACCTTTTGACAGCAGAGGCGCAGGTTCAAGGGCCAGGCTGAATAATGAAAACGGCGGAACCTACGGCTTGGGGCCGCACCATGCGACGAAACGGGGAAGGCGCGATCTTATAAGGAAATGACGAGCAGGCGCAAACCACCCGCGGTTACACCAGTCTCTGGCGCTGTGTAAGCCTTGGCCTAGATCACTGTGAGAGATGTCATAAAAATGACATCTGCGGTTGAAGCGGGTCTGTCGGCCACTTAGGATGCCCGCGCCTTTTCGAGGCAATGCATTGCCCCGCAACGGGGTATCCATGGAATGTTATGAAACGGAGTTTCATATGAAACAACTTGCATCTATCGCCGCTATTTCCGCTTTTGCCCTGCTGACTGGCTGTGCCAGCCAGAACATCAGCCAGCCGACCATGCCGCTCAATGGCACCGTGGACACTGGTCTGAAGGCGGACGTGAAAGTCGGCGAAACCATTACCGGTGAGTCTTCGGTGAACATCCTGTTCAATGTGTTCAAGCTGGGTGGTGATACCCAGTTCGCCGACGGCGTGACCTATGGTGGTGGCGAGGGCGGTTTTGCCCTGGGTCTGGACCCGGTGGCTTCCGCCAAATCTGCAGCTGCATATAAAGCCGTCAAGGCTTCGGGTGCCGACGTGATCGTCGCCCCGCGTTACGAAGTGAATGTGCAGGACTACTTCGTATACAAGACCGTCAACGTCAAGGTGACCGGCAACAAGGGTGTTGTCACTGCGATCCGTTAAGGTCTGCGCTGCAATGAATCGGCGGGCATGATGCCTGCCGATTCATAAGACAAAGCCAACTGGTATCCCTTCTTATCTGGCGCCATAGTTCAGCTCTCACGACCCGACCGGTCGTCTCGGATCAGAACAAGAGGCCAGGCCATGACCAAGTCCCTCCACTACCGTGCGTGCCATCTGTGCGAAGCCATCTGTGGCCTCGCCATCGAGACTGAAAGCCAGCCCGATGGCAGTGTGCAGATTCGCTCGATCAAGGGCGACGCCCAGGACAGTTTCAGCCGCGGCCATATCTGCCCCAAGGCGGTGGCCCTGCAGGATATCCAGAACGACCCCGATCGAATTCGTCAGCCCATGCGGCGCGTAGGCCGTGAGTGGCAGGCCATCAGCTGGGATGAGGCCTTCGGACTGGTGGCCGAGCGTCTGAGCACGATCCAGGCCGAGCATGGCAAGAACGCCGTGGCGGTCTACCAGGGCAACCCCAGCGTGCACAATTACGGGTTGATGACCCACAGCAACTACTTTCTCGGCCTGCTGAAAACCCGTAATCGCTACTCCGCCACCTCGGTGGACCAGTTGCCGCACCACCTGACAAGCCACCTGATGTATGGCCACGGTCTGTTGATTCCGATTCCGGACATCGATCACACCGACTTTATGCTGATCCTGGGCGGCAATCCGCTGGCTTCCAACGGCAGCATCATGACCGTGCCGGATGTGGAAAAACGCCTGAAGGCCATCCAGAAGCGTGGCGGCAAGCTGGTGGTGGTGGACCCGCGTCGCAGTGAAACGGCGGCAATTGCCGACCAGCACCTGTTTGTGCGCCCCGGTCAGGATGCCGCCCTGCTGTTTGGCCTGCTCAATACCCTGTTCGAGGAAGGCCTGACCCGCGCCAGCCATCTGCCGGTCGTCGGCCTGGAGCAGGTACGCCAGGCCATTGCCGGCTTTACCGCCGAAACCATGAGCGCGCGCTGCGGCGTCCCGGCTGAGCAGATCCGTCAGCTGGCCCGGGATTTCGCCGCCGCCGACAAGGCGGTGTGTTACGGGCGCATGGGCGTCTCTACCCAGGCCTTTGGCACCCTGTGCCAATGGCTGGTGCAGCTGATCAATCTGGTGACCGGCAATCTGGATCGGGTCGGTGGCGCGCTCTGCACCACACCTGCCGTGGATCTGGTGGCTTCCACCTCCGGTGGGCATTTCAACCGCTGGCAGAGCCGGGTGTCCGCTTTGCCGGAATACGGCGGCGAGCTGCCGGTGTCGGCCCTGGCCGAGGAAATGCTGACAGCGGGCGAGGGGCAGGTCAGGGCCCTGGTGACCGTCGCGGGCAACCCGGTGCTCTCCACGCCCAACGGTCGGCAGCTGGAGCAGGCGCTGGAGGGCTTGGCGTTTATGCTCAGCATTGACTTCTATATCAATGAAACCACCCGCTATGCCGATCTGATCCTGCCGCCGACCGGGCCGCTGGAGCACGATCACTATGACACCACCTTTAATATGTTCGCGGTACGTAACGTCACCCGTTTCAACGAGGCGGTGCTGGCCAAACCAGCCGGCGCCTTGCATGACTGGGAGATCTTCGTCGGTCTGGCCAAGGCCTTGGCCGCCAGGACCGGGGTGGATCTGAAACCGACCATGGCCCCCGAGCAGATGATCGATATGGGCCTGCGTTTTGGCCCCTATGGCGATCAAACCGCGCACAAGCTGTCCCTGGCGACGCTAAGGGATCAGCCCCATGGCCTTGACCTTGGGCCCCTGGCGCCGAACCTGGCGGGGCGTCTGAAAACTGCCGACAAACAGGTACAGGCCGCCCCGGCTTTGCTGTTGGGTGATCTGTCGCGGTTTGCCGCGCAGCCTCAGCCGGGTACCGACGAACTCTTGCTGATCGGTCGCCGTCATGTGCGCAGCAACAACTCCTGGATGCACAACTATCACCGCCTGATCAAAGGCAAGCCGCGCCACCAGCTGTTGATGCATCCGCAGGATCTGGCCAGCCGTGGTCTGGCGGATGGTCAATGGGTGCGCGTGCATTCGCGGGTCGGGGTGGTCGAGGTGGAGGTGGCGGCCAGTGACGAGATGATGGCAGGTGTAGTCAGCTTGCCCCATGGCTGGGGGCATGCACGGCCTGGGGTGCAGATGGCCATTGCCAGTGCCCAGCCGGGTGCCAGTGCCAATGACCTGACCGATGAGCGTCAGCTCGATGCCTTATCTGGCAATGCCGCACTTAATGGCGTGCCGGTACGGGTCGAGGCGGCCTGAGCGGCGGCTGTTGAGGCGGCGGAAAGTGGCCGGCAAGGCCGAGCATTACGCTCGGCTTTTGGTTACAATGCCGCCACCGTGCCGACCCGTGAGTCGGGAAGTTAAGTCCTGAGGTGCCCAATGGATATCATCGAAACCATCAAAGAGCAGATCGCCAACAATACCGTTCTGCTGTACATGAAAGGCTCGCCGAACGCTCCACAGTGCGGTTTCTCCGCCAAAGCGGCCCAGGTGGTCATGGGCTGTGGCGAGAAATTCGCCTATGTCGACATTTTGCAGAACCCGGAAATCCGCGCCAATTTGCCCAAGTACGCCAACTGGCCGACCTTCCCTCAGCTGTGGGTCGGTGGTGAGCTGGTCGGGGGTAGCGATATTCTGGTGGAAATGTATGAAAAAGGTGAGCTGCAGACGCTGATCAAGAACGCAGTACAGAACGCCGGCGCTTAATCGCACAGCCCCAAACAACAAACCCCGCCAAGTGCGGGGTTTGTTGTTTGGGATGAGGGGCGTTCTTATTCGTCCATCTGCGACTGCAGATAGTTCTGCAAGCCCACTGCCTCGATCAGGCCAAGCTGGGTTTCCAGCCAGTCGATATGGTCTTCCTCGGAGCAGAGAATCTCTTCCAACAGCTCGCGACTGGCGTAATCTCCGATGCTCTCGCAGTAGGCGATGGCGGCCTTAAGGTCGCCGTGGGCCTTGTGCTCGATCTTCAGATCGCATTCGAGCATTTCCTTGGTGTTCTCACCGATCAGGATCTTGCCCAGATCCTGCAGATTGGGCAGGCCTTCGAGAAAGAGGATGCGCTTGATCAGCTTGTCCGCATGCTTCATCTCGTCGATGGACTCGTGGTACTCATGCTCACCGAGTTTTTTCAGGCCCCAGTCCTCGTACATGCGTGCATGCAGAAAGTACTGGTTGATTGCGACCAGCTCGTTACCGAGGATCTTGTTCAGATGCTGGATGACTTTCTTGTCGCCTTTCATGCTGCCTGTCCTTTAAGTGGGAAGTATCAACACAAGAGTCTGGGCCTGGCGTTTGCCGCTGTCAAACCGCAAGTACATGAATGCTAAGTGAAAAATAATCTGAATAAGAATGCGTTAGCTATGCACCTGAAGCGGTGTGCCAACTGTCGCAATGTGTGGGCAGCAAGACGTCAGAAGCCGTGATCAAGCGCCCATGGCGACAGTTTATTCAGATCTGGGCATAAAAAACCGGACTCAAAGGTCCGGCTTTTGGCAGGGAGGGGTAGCGCTTAGGCGGCGACAAAGTTACCGGAGCAAGCCATTGCGGCCTGGGCGCTCTGTACTTCGTTCAGGGTCTCGCGCACTACCTGCTTGGCCAGGCAGGCGCATTTGCCGCATTGGCTGGCTACGCCCAGGGTGGCACGCACATCGCGGTAGCTGCAGCAGCCTTCGTAGATCGCGTCGCGGATCTGACCGTCGGTGACACCTTCGCAGAGACAGACGTACATGGTGGAGCACTCGTCGCAGTAAGTTCGATGAGACGATACTAATGTTAATGAGAATGAGTGTCAAACGCCTGCGTGCATGATTTACAGGCGCTAGACGAATGGTATGCCGCTGTCTGCTTACTGGCATGACTTGGCTGCAGGGCAGTCATAAAAAATGCCGCCGATCCGGTCTTGGATCGGCGGCATTGGATGTCGCGCAATGACGCAGGCGTCAGTCGTCGAATTCCATCCAGCCGCCCATTTCCTTCCAGCGGTTGACAATGCCGCAGAACAGCTCGGCCGTCTTTTCGGTGTCGTAGCGCGCCGAGTGGGCTTCCTTGCCGTCGAACTCGATGCCGGCGGCCTGGCAGGCCTTGGCCAGTACGGTCTGGCCATAGGCGAGGCCGGCCAGGGTGGCGGTGTCGAAGCTGGAGAAGGGGTGGAAGGGGTTGCGCTTGATCTCGCAGCGCGCCACCGCCGCATTGAGAAAGCCCAGGTCGAAGCTGCTGTTATGCCCGACCAGAATAGCCCGCTTGCAACCGTTGGCTTTCAGTGACTTGCGCAGGCTGCGGAAAATCTCCGTCAGGGCGTGTTCTTCGCTGACAGCCATGCGCAGAGGGTGATCCAGCTTGATGCCGGTAAAGTCCAGGGCGGCCTGTTCGATGTTGGCCCCGGCAAAGGGCTCGATGCGAAAGAAATGAGTGTGATCCGGATAAAGAAAGCCGCCTTCGTCCATGCCAATGGTGGTGGCGGCGATTTCCAGCAGGGCATCGGTGGCGCAGTTGAAACCACCGGTCTCCACGTCCACTACCACCGGCAGATAGCCGCGGAAACGCGCCGCCATGGGATGGCGTGGGCCAGATGGGGTGTTGCTTTCCTGTTCGTCGTCGTACAGATCTTCGCTCACGCCTGCGCCTCCAGTACTCGCCAGCGCAGAGTTTCGCCGGCGCGCAGGGGCACCACCTGCTGGTCGCCCAGGGGCAGGGTGGCAGGGGCGGTCCAGTCTTCACGGATCAGGGTGATGTGATCGGTATTGCGCGGCAAGCCATAGAAGTCCGGACCATGGTGGCTGGCGAAGGCTTCCAGCTTGTCCAGGGCGCCACGCTGTTCGAAGGCTTCGGCATACAGCTCGATGGCCGCATAGGCGGTGTAGCAGCCGGCGCAGCCACAGGCGGCTTCCTTGGCATGGCGGGCGTGGGGCGCCGAGTCGGTGCCGAGAAAGAACTTGGCGTTGCCACTGGTGGCGGCGTCGAGCAGGGCTTCCTGATGCACGTTGCGCTTGAGGATCGGCAGGCAGTAGAAATGCGGGCGAATACCGCCCACCAGCATATGGTTGCGGTTGTACAGCAGGTGGTGGGCGGTGATGGTGGCGCCGACGTTGGTCGAGGCTGCCTCGACGAACTGCACTGCGTCACGGGTGGTGATATGTTCGAATACCACCTTGAGGGTCGGGAAGCGCTCGACCACGCGAGTCAGGTGTTCGTCGATAAAGGCCTTCTCGCGGTCGAATACGTCGATTTCGGCGCGTGTCACCTCGCCGTGCACCAGCAGCAGCATGCCCACCTCGGCCATGGCTTCGAGGGCCGGGAAGATCTTGTCGATGCTGGTCACGCCCGAGTCGGAGTTGGTGGTGGCGCCGGCCGGGTAGAGCTTGGCCGCATGCACGAAGCCACTGGCCTTGGCCAGGCGCACATCCTCGGGGCTGGTGTTGTCGGTGAGGTAGAGCACCATCAGCGGCTCGAACGCACTACCGGCCGGCCGTGCAGCCAGGATGCGCTGGCGATAGGCATCGGCCTCGAGGGCGTTGCGCACTGGGGGCACCAGGTTGGGCATGATAATGGCGCGGGCGAAGGTGCGTGCGACATCCGCGACGGTGTGTGGCAGGACGGCGCCATCGCGCAGGTGAATGTGCCAGTCATCGGGGCGCAGCAGGGTCAGGCGGTCGGACATGGGGGCTTCCAGGCGGGCAAAAACGTGGCTGGAATGCTACCGGAAAAGGCCGCACAGGGCACGCCGCAGATCGCCTGCCTCTGGCAGGGCGGCAGTCTCTGGCTGGTAAAAGAGGCTTAAGTTTTCGCCAATGCCACCGATACCCCAAAGGAATGCCGTAATTCCCTTTTGGAGCCAGCCGTGCGCCAGCCATCCCTGATCCTGTTAAGTCTGCTTGCCTGCGTGCCGCTAACGCCCGCCGCCTGGGCCATCAGCTTCCAGACTCGCCTGGAAAAGGTCGAGTGGCAGGTGGAGGGGGATCAGTTTGAGTGCCGTTTGTCACAGCCGGTAAGTAACTTCGGGGTGGGCGAGTTCGTGCGCCGTGCCGGCGAGCAGGTGACCTTTCGCTTGCAGTCCCGCGAGCGCTGGCTGGACACCGGTTCGGCCGTCCTGCTGGCCGCCGCCGCTCCTTGGCAGCCGGGGCGCGGTGATATCAACCTGGGGCTGGTACCGGTCAGTGCCGCGCCGGTTGCATTGAACAGCAGCGAGGAGCAGGGCGCGCGTCTGCTCACCAGCATGCTGGAAGGACGCAGCCCGCTGGTGCGCCACCGTATGGCCCAGGGGCGCGACAAGGTCGAAGTACGCCTGCTGCCGGTGAAATTTCAGAAGGCCTATGAGGACTACCTGGAGTGCACCGCAGGACTGTTGCCGGTCAATTTCGATCAGGTGCGTCAAAGCCAGATCGGTTTTCCCAACGGCGGCGTGGCCCTGGACCCAATGGGTCAGGCCAAGCTGGATATCATCCTCAATTTTCTGCGCGCCGACCCCAGCGTCAACCGTATCCAGCTGGATGGGCATGCCGACAACAGTGGCAATCGCCTGACCAATCGTGACCTGTCGCGCCGCCGTGCTTTGGCAGTGATGGAGTATCTGGTGGCCCAGGGCATACCGGCCGAGCAGATCACCGTGCGCTTCCATGGCGAGCGCTACCCCCTGGTGCCGAACAACAGCGAGGCCAACCGGGCTAAGAATCGCCGGGTGACCATGCTGCTCGATCGCGTCCCGGCAGGCGATGTGCCCGCAGCGCAGGCTGCAACTGGCGCCAACGATGCCGACTGAAAAGTCTGACTGTAGGGTCGCTTGGTCGATCTCTCGTGTCGCACCCCTGTAAAAGAAAGCGCGCGGCCAGTAGAATCACGGGTTTTCCCGCACAACCCCGTGGAGTTGATGGCATGGCCGACGTAAACAAGGTAGTCCTGGCATATTCCGGTGGCCTGGACACTTCCGTGATCCTCAAGTGGCTGCAAGACACCTATAACTGTGAAGTGGTGACCTTCACCGCAGACCTCGGCCAGGGTGAGGAAGTTGAGCCGGCCCGCGCCAAGGCACAGGCCATGGGCGTCAAGGAAATCTACATCGACGACCTGCGCGAAGAGTTCGTCCGTGACTTCGTCTACCCGATGTTCCGCGCCAACACCGTCTACGAAGGCGAGTACCTGCTGGGCACCTCCATTGCCCGTCCGCTGATCGCCAAGCGCCTGATCGAGATTGCCAACGAAACCGGCGCCGACGCCATTTCCCACGGTGCCACCGGCAAGGGCAACGACCAGGTGCGTTTCGAACTGGGCGCCTATGCCCTCAAGCCGGGCGTGAAAGTCATCGCCCCGTGGCGCGAGTGGGATCTGCTGTCGCGCGAGAAGCTGATGGACTACGCTGAGAAGCACGCCATCCCGATCGAGCGCCACGGCAAAAAGAAGTCGCCGTACTCCATGGATGCCAACCTGCTGCACATCTCCTATGAGGGCGGCGTGCTGGAAGACACCTGGACCGAGCATGAAGAAGACATGTGGCGCTGGACCAAGTCGCCGGAAGCCGCACCCGATACCCCGACCTATATCGAGCTGACCTACCGTGCCGGTGACATCGTCGCCATCGACGGTAAGGACATGAGCCCGGCTACCGTGCTGGCCGAGCTGAACCGTATCGGCGGCGAGAACGGCATCGGTCGCCTGGACATCGTCGAGAATCGTTTCGTCGGCATGAAATCCCGTGGCTGCTACGAGACGCCCGGCGGCACCATCATGCTCAAGGCTCACCGCGCCATCGA
>JBFHPI010000013.1:0-17111 GCA_041592855.1 Pseudomonas sp. | reverse complement strand
ATCGCCTGGCAGCAGGCTAGGCGTTGGCCCTTCTGCTTTGCTGCTGGGCCAGCCAGTCCTGCCAGCGAATCCGCTCCTCAAACACCAGCCAGCCTTGTTGCGGCGCGAAGCTTTCCGCCAGCCACAGGCCGCGGGTGCTGGCGGGCTGCAGCTGGCCCTGGCTCAGGGTCAGCAGTTCGGCGCTGGGGTGGCCTTGCTCCAGGGGCATCAGGTACAGGTCAGGACGTTTCGGGTCGAGGCGGGCGACCAGTTGGCCTTGTTCCAGGCGCTCGTCCACATGCAGCAGGCTCAACTGTTCCAGCTTGTCGGGCAGTTGCAGGTGCAGGTCATAGACCAGCTGCAGGGAGGCGGTGGGCAGATGTACATAGGCCCGCGGCCGCTCCAGTAGCGGCAGCTTGCCGGCCTTGACCGGCCGCGCCGCACCAGACAGCGGGCTGAGCTGAAATACCGCATCCTCGCGGTAGTCCAGGGTTTCGGCGTAGGGGGTGGGCAGCCAGGTGTCACCGAAGCGGCCACTGAGCCAGCCCTTGGAGGTGTGCAGCAGGCATTCCTCGGCCACTTCCTGGATGGCGGTCATCAGCGGCAGGTTTTGCTCGTGGGCCGGCACGTAGCCGGAGATCAGCTTGAGCACCACATCACCGCGATCGGCCCGGCGCTGGCGCACCAGCACCCAGTAGTCACGCCCCTGCCAGCTCAGGGTCAGGCGCACCGAGACGCCCAGGTTGGCCAGCTCCACGGCGAAGCGTTCAGGGTCGCTGACCGTCACCGGTTGGCGTCGCTCGAGCATCTGGGCGAAGTTCAGCGGCATGCCGATGCTCTGGTAGCTCAGGCCCTCGGTGCTGGCTTCGACAAACAGCTGCAGGGTCTTGAAGCTAGCAGGGTCTTTGCGGATCAGGGTGCGTGGCATGGCAACTCCTCGCAGGGTGGCACGGCCTGAGAGCTTGGCACAGATCGCAGGGCCCGAACGCTCAGGCAATATCCTGAATTACAGCCGCCGCAGTGGCCACGTTGTGTTCCAGATGCTGTGGATTGATGGTGCCGATAATGGCGCTGCTGGCCGCCGGATGGGCGAAGATCAGCTCGAAGCTGGCCCGTACCGGGTCTTCATCTGGCTTCAGGCAGGCATGGCCGCTGGCCAGGGCCTTTTTGATCAGGATGCCCTTGCCATGAGCCTCGGCGTAGTCCAGCACCGGCAGTTCGCCCTGTTCGCTCAGGTTATAGGTGACCATGGCGCAGTCACCCTGCTGCAAGGCCAGCAGGCCGCCCTCGACGGTCTTGCCGGACAGGCCGAAGGCGCGGATCTTGCCTTCGCGCTTAAGCTCGGCCAGGGTTTCGTAAACGCCGCTTTCACGCAAAATCGCCGCGTCGTTGCCGTCCGAATGCACCAGCACCAGGTCGATAAAATCGGTTTCCAGGCGTTTGAGGCTGCGTTCCACGGAAAAGCGCGTGTGGGCCGGGCTGAAGTCGAAGCGCGAGTGACCGTTTTCGAATTCCTCACCAACCTTGCTGACGAGCACCCACTGCTTGCGCTGGCCGCGTAGCAGCGGTCCCAGGCGGCTTTCGCTGGTGCCATAGGCCGGCGCGGTGTCAATCAGATTGATGCCCAGGTCATGGGCCAGGGCCAGCAGCTCGCGGGCAGCGGCATCATCGGGGATGGTGAAGCCCTTGGGGTACTTCACCCCCTGGTCGCGGCCCAGTTTGACCGTGCCCAGGCCCAGGGGCGACACCCGCAGGCCGCTGTTGCCCAGGGGGCGATGCAGGTTGTGCAGGCTGTGCAGGGCGTGCATCAGAACAGTTCCTCCCAGACGGCCGGGGCCAAAGGTGGACGGGGCAGGGCCGGTACGGCCGGGTGCTGGCCGGGGCGGATGCCATCGCGGCTCAGGGCGGCGAGCACGCGGTCGGCAAAGTCCGGCGCCAACGCCAGTTTAGTCGGCCAGCCGACCAACAGGCGGCCCTGTTCGTCGAGAAAGGCGTTGTCCGGGCGTACCAGGCCGGATTGCGCGGGCTCGGCGCGCTCGACCCGCAGCGTGGCCCAGCGTGCATCACTGAGATCGACCCAGGGCAGCAGCTCACCAAGCTCTTTTTGCGCAGCCCGGATCTGCCCGGCCTCATCCCGGGCCACGCCCTCGGCCTCGGCCAGATCGCCGCCCAGGTACCAGACCCACTCCCCGTCGGCACCTGGATGGCTGGTGACGGTCAGCCGCGGCTTGGGCCCGCCGCCCAGGCAGTGGGCATACAGGGGCTTAAGCTGGCGGCCCTTGACCAGCACCATATGCAGCGGCCGCAGCTGTTGGGCCGGTTGGGTCAGGCCAAGGGTGGCGAGCAGTTCGGCATTGCCGCGCCCACCGCTGGAGACGATGCGGTGGGCGCGAATCTCACGGCCGTCGACACGCAGGCCCACCAGCTGACCCTGCTCCAGCAGCGGCTCGCTGCGCTTGCCACTGAGCAGGCTGTCGCCGGCCAGTTCACTCAGGCGCGCGATCAGGCTGGGCACATCCAGAACCAGCTCGGCCAGACGATAGACCTTGCCCTTGAATTTAGGGTGCTGCAACGCCGGCGGCAGCGCCTCCCCCTTGACCTGATCGACCCGGCCGCGCACCGCCTTGCTGGCGAAGAAGCTGGTGATATTGCCGGCCAGGCTGCCGGGGGACCAGAGGTAATGGGCCTCGGAGAGCAGGCGCACGCCGCTGAGGTCCAGCTCGCCACTGCCTGCCAGGGCTTCGCGCCAGCGCCGCGGCATATCGGCGATGGCTTCCGAGGCACCGGTCAGGGCACCGTGCAGGGCATACTTGGCGCCGCCATGGATAATGCCCTGGGACTTCACGCTCTGCCCGCCGCCCAGGCAGGCACTTTCCACCAGCAGGGTGGCGAAACCCTGGCGGCGCAGGCGCGCATTCAGCCAGAGGCCGGCGATACCGCCGCCCACGATCAAAACATCAGTGCTTAACGCCTGGGACATGCATGTGTCTCACCGGGAAAACAGGTGCGCAGTATAACCCGGCCGCGTTACCCCGCCTGTGCGACTCAGCCGCTCAGTGGCCGACACTTTGTGAGAACAACTGAATCACCACCACCCCTGCGACGATCAGGGCCATGCCGAGCAAGGCCGGCAGGTCCAGGCGCTGCTGGTAGAGAAACACCGCGGCGATGCTCACCAGCACGATGCCCAGGCCCGCCCACACCGCATAGGCGACGCCGACCGGAATGGTCTTCACCACCAGGCTGAGCATCCAGAACGAGATGGCGTAGCCGACCACCACCAGCAGCAGGGGCAGGGGTTTGTTGAAACCATCCAGGGCCTTCATCGAAGTGGTGGCGATGACTTCGGCGGTGATGGCAATGGCGAGGTAAAGATAGCCGCCCATAATGTGGCCTCCATAGTGATCTGGCGGCCATTCTAGTGATTCTGCTGATGGGATAAAGTGATTGCCTATCTGAAATGGAGATGGGTTATGCAGTGGAGCCTGGAGCAGATTCGCCTGTTCGTCAGCGTCGCCGAGGGCCAGTCGTTCTCCGCCGTGGGCCGGCAGATAAAGCGCGCCCAGTCGGCGGTGAGCCACGCGATTGCCCTGCTGGAGGCTGATCTTGGCCTGCGTTTGTTCGAGCGCAGCAGCGGTCGCCAGCCGCGCCTGACCGATGTCGGCGCGACCTTGCTGGAAGAGGCGCGCGAGGTGCTGCGTCAGTGTCAGCGCCTGGAAGGCCGCGCGCTCGGCCTGGTACGCGGCGAAGAGGTGTGTCTGCGTCTGGCACAGGATGAGGCGATGCCCTATCAGCCGGTGCTCGACAGCCTCGAGGCACTGGCGCAGCAGTTCCCGCTGCTGGAGGTGCAGTTGGCCAGCGGCGCCCAGGGCGATGTGGCGCGTAAGCTGCTGGAGCACCGTGCGGACCTCGGTTTGCTCTTCCACCATGAGCAGATGCCCGACGCCCTTGAGCGTCAGCGTCTGGGCACTATCGAGATGGTTACCGTTTGCGGAGCCGGACATGCCCTGGCGCGGGCCGGGCATGTCGACCGGCGTGAGTTGGCCCGTCATCGGCAATTGTTGATGGCACCGCAGGACAGCCATTACCCCGGCGGCGAGCAAATAAGCCCGTCGGTCTGGCGCACCGACAGCTTCTACGCCATGGCCGAGTTGCTGATGCGCAACCTTGGCTGGGCCTGGTTGCCACGCCATGTGGTGCAGTACCCGACCTACCAGAGTCAGTTGGTTGAGCTGAGCAGTGACTGGACGCCGCCGCCATTGGTGGTGGAGTTGGTCTGCCGCCGTGATGAGGCACTGGGCCCGGCTGCGTTGTGGTTGGCCGAATCCTTTGCCCAGCATTTACAGGCGATTGGCTGACACGGCGCTGCGCCTGACTCGACGGTGTTGAGCAAAGTGCATAAGCTGCGCGCCATGAATAGAAGCCTCTACACCCTGCTGTTTCATCTCGGCCTGCCGTTAGTCGCCGGGCGTCTGGCGTGGCGCGCCTGGCAGGCGCCGGCCTATGCCAAACGCATCCGCGAGCGCTTTGCCCTTGGCTTGCCGGCGCTAAAACCCGGCGGCATCTGGTTGCATGCAGTGTCGGTGGGCGAGAGCATCGCCGCGGCGCCCCTGGTGCGCGAGTTGCTGGCGCGTTATCCAGATCTGCCGATTACCCTGACCTGCATGACGCCGACCGGCTCCGAGCGTATTCAGGCGCTGTTCGGTGGCGCCGAATTTGCCGGGCGGGTGCAGCACTGTTACCTGCCCTACGATCTGCCCTGGGCAGCGGCGCGCTTTCTCGATCGGGCGCAGCCCTGCCTGGCCGTGGTGATGGAAACCGAGCTATGGCCCAACCATATCCACCAGTGTGCCCGGCGTGGCATTCCCGTGGCCTTGGCCAATGCGCGCCTGTCCGAGCGCTCGGCGCGGGGCTACGGGCGTTTCAAGGGGTTGACCGCGCCGATGCTGGCCGAGCTCAGTCTGGTCGCGGTGCAGACCCAGGCCGAGGCCGAGCGCTTTCTCGCTCTGGGCGCACGCCCGGGCTGCGTGACAGTGACCGGTTCGATCAAGTTCGACCTGCAGATCGATCCCGCGCTCTTGACGCGAGCCAGCGCCCTGCGGCAGCAGTGGCAGGCCGGGGCGCGGCCCATCTGGATTGCCGCCAGCACGCACGCGGGAGAGGACGAGGTTATCCTCGCTGCCCATGTCGAGTTGCTCAAGAAACACCCCGAGGCCTTGCTGATCCTGGTGCCAAGGCATCCCGAACGCTTTGGCGCGGTATACGAGCTGTGCCGGCGCCAGGGCCTGGCCACCCGCCGTCGTTCCAGCGGGGAGCCGCTGCAGGCTGGGGATCAGGTGCTGCTGGGCGACACCATGGGCGAGCTGCTGTTTCTGTACGCCCTGGCGGACCTGGCCTTTGTCGGCGGCAGCCTGGTGGCCAACGGCGGGCATAACCTGCTGGAGCCGGCGGCGCTGGGCAAACCGGTGCTGAGCGGACCGCATCTGTTCAACTTTCTCGATATCGCCGCCCAGTTGCGCGAGGCCGGGGCCCTGCTCGAAGTCGGCGATGCGCGGACACTGGCGCAGCAGGTGGAGCGTTTATGGCGTGAGCCTGAAGCCGCAGAGGCGATGCGCGAGGCCGGGCTGGCGGTGTTGAGGGCCAATCAGGGGGCGCTGGCGCGTTTGCTGGCGGGCTTGGGCCGGTTGCTGGGGCGTGAATAGTCCGCTCCTACAAATGCGTGTTACATAAAAAAGCCCGCTGCATGCAGCGGGCTTTTTCGTTTCGTTCAACTCAGTAATCGAGGTTGCCGCGCAGTTGCGCTTCGGCGGCCTTGGCCAGATCCGGCGGCAGGAAGTCCCGGTCCGGGTCGTAGTCCGACTTCAGGTATTGCTCCAGGGCCTCCAGGTCTGCCGGGCTCAGGGTGCCGGCGGCCTGCTTCAGGCGCAGGTTGTTGAGGATGTGGTCGTAACGCGCGTTGTTGTAGATACGCACCGAGTTGTAGAGCTGGCGCTGGGCATCCAGTACGTCGACGATATTGCGGGTGCCGACCTGATAGCCGATCTCGGTCGCTTCCAGGGCGCTCTGGTTGGAGATGATCGACTGTTTGCGCGCCTGTACGGTTTCCACATCGGTGTTCACCGCGCGGTGCAGGTTGCGGGTGCTCTGCACCACCTGGCGGCGCAGGCTTTCGCGCAGTTGTTCACTCTGCTCGACACGCTGGTAGGCCTCGCGCACCTGGGAACTGGTCAGGCCACCGCTGTACAGCGGGATATTCAGCTGCAGGCCGATGGAGCGCTGCTCCACATCGCCGCTGAAACGGGGCTGGCCCGGGGTGCCGGAATTGCTGAAGCCCAGGCGGTCATTGTCGCCCGTCTGGTAGCTGGCCACCGCATCCAGGGTCGGGGCATGGCCGGCCTTGCTCTGGCGCAGGCTTTCTTCGGCGGCTTCCACGGCGTAATTGCTGGCCAGCAGGCGCAGGTTCTGCGCGGCAGCGGTATCCACCCAGGTTTTGGCGTCATTGGGGGTCGGGGCGAGAATCGGCAGGCTATGCTCGATGCCTTCCAGTGCAGCGAAGTCGCGGTTGGTCAGCGCAATCAGAGCCTCGAAGGCATCTGCTACCTGTTGCTGGGCGATGATACGGTTGGCCCGGGCGGTGTCGAAGCCGGCCTGGGCTTCCAGGACATCGGTCTTGTCCGACAGGCCGACGTCGAAGCGCTCGTTGGCCTGATCGAGCTGGCGCTTGAAGGCCGCTTCTTCGGCGTTGGTCGAGGCCAGATTGTCCTGGGCGCGCAGCACGGCAAAGTAGGTTTCGGCGCTCTGTAGAATCAGATTCTGCTCGGTGGCGGACAGTTCCAGGGCTGCCTGTTCATTGGTGGCCTCGGCAGCCTGCAGTTGGAACCAGCGATCAGCGCGGAACAGCGGCTGGCTCAGATTGGCCTGGTACAGGGTGCCACTGCGCGAGCTGGTCAGCGATGGCGAGTCGACATCGGTGCGGCTGTCCATCAGGCTGGCACCCGCAGAGAGGTTGGGCAGCAGGCCGGCGCGGGCCTGGGGCACCACTTCGCTGCGGGCCTGGTAGTCGGCGCGGGCGGCGGCCAGCTCGGCATTGTTGGCCACGGCTTGCTGGTAGACGGTTACCAGGTCGGTCTTGCTGGAGAGTGGCGCTTCTTCGGCCCAGGCAAATCCGGCAGGAGCCGAGGCCAGGGCGATCGCCAGAGAGAGTCTACGCAACATTGAGGGAAGTCCTGAATTTGGCAGTAATCGGCAAGGCTAAGGGGCGCTGCCAGGGGGGTCAAGATTTGTCTGCAGCGCGTTCAGTGTAGAGGGTTACAAAACAGCGTGATCGAAGTGCTGCCTGAAGTGTTTCGTCACTTTCCGACGCATGGGTCATATATATTTGACTCGCGAGTTGGTTTTCTCCGTAAGGGTTGATTAGACTGCCCAGGTTCTTGTCGGGGTGCCCCAAATGCGGGGCTGAGATTGGCAGCTGCCGGATCCCGTTGAACCTGATCAGGTTAAGGCCTGCGTAGGGAACAAGATGTGCTCGCCCGTTCCCCGGCGAGCCTCTGGCACCGTCCTTGGTGCGCCTTCGCTCCTGCTCTTTCAGGTTCTGCTCCGACAACCACTACCGGAGAGAGCCTTGATGAGTGCACAACAACAAAAGAATCTGAGTGAGTCTGCTCAGGTCGACCAGCAATCGGTGCAACCCTTCCCCCGTTCGCAGAAGGTTTATGTGCAGGGCTCGCGCCCGGATATCCGCGTACCGATGCGTGAGATCAGCCTGGACGTGACGCCCACCGACTTCGGTGGCGAGATCAACGCCCCGGTCACCGTCTACGACACCTCCGGCCCCTATACCGATCCGAACGTGACCATCGACGTGCGCAAGGGCCTGGGCGACGTGCGCAGCGCCTGGATCGAGGATCGCGGCGATACCGAAAAACTTCCCGGCCTGTCTTCCGAGTTCGGCCAGCGCCGCCTCAATGATGCCGAGCTGTCTGCCATGCGCTTTGCCCACGTGCGCAACCCACGCAAGGCCAAGGCCGGCAAGAACGTCAGTCAGATGCACTACGCCCGTCAGGGCATCATCACCCCGGAGATGGAATACGTCGCCATCCGTGAAAACATGAAGCTGGCGGAGGCCCGCGAGGCGGGGCTGCTCAAGGAGCAGCATGCTGGCCATAGCTTCGGCGCCAGCATCCCGAAAGAGATCACGCCGGAGTTCGTGCGCGAGGAAATCGCCCGCGGCCGCGCCATCATCCCGGCCAACATCAACCACGTGGAGCTGGAGCCGATGATTATCGGCCGCAACTTCCTGGTGAAGATCAACGGCAATATCGGCAACTCGGCGCTCGGCTCCTCCATCGAGGAAGAAGTGGCCAAGCTGACCTGGGGCATCCGCTGGGGTTCGGACACGGTCATGGACCTGTCCACCGGCAAGCATATCCACGAGACCCGCGAGTGGATTATTCGCAACTCGCCGGTGCCGATCGGCACCGTGCCGATCTACCAGGCCCTGGAGAAGGTCGGCGGCGTGGCCGAGGACCTGACCTGGGAGCTGTTCCGCGACACCCTGATCGAGCAGGCCGAGCAGGGCGTGGACTATTTCACCATCCACGCGGGTGTGTTGCTGCGCTATGTGCCGATGACCGCCAAGCGCGTCACCGGCATTGTTTCCCGCGGCGGCTCGATCATGGCCAAGTGGTGCCTGGCGCATCACAAGGAGAACTTCCTCTACACCCATTTCGAAGATATCTGCGAAATCATGAAGGCCTACGACGTCAGCTTCTCGCTGGGCGATGGCCTGCGTCCGGGTTCGATTGCCGATGCCAACGACGAAGCCCAGTTCGGTGAGCTGGAAACCCTTGGCGAGCTGACCAAGATCGCCTGGAAGCATGACGTGCAGACCATGATCGAAGGCCCCGGCCATGTGCCGATGCAGCTGATCAAGGAGAACATGGACAAGCAGCTGGAATGCTGCGACGAGGCGCCGTTCTACACCCTCGGCCCGCTGACCACCGATATCGCCCCCGGCTACGACCACATCACCAGCGGCATCGGCGCGGCGATGATCGGCTGGTTCGGCTGCGCCATGCTCTGCTACGTGACCCCGAAGGAGCACCTGGGCCTGCCGAACAAGGATGACGTGAAGACCGGCATCATCACCTACAAGATCGCCGCCCATGCAGCGGACCTGGCCAAGGGCCATCCGGGCGCGCAGATCCGTGACAACGCGCTCTCCAAGGCGCGTTTCGAGTTCCGCTGGGAAGACCAGTTCAACCTCGGTCTGGATCCGGACACCGCGCGCAGCTACCACGACGAAACCCTGCCCAAGGACTCGGCCAAGGTGGCGCATTTCTGCTCCATGTGCGGACCTAAGTTCTGCTCGATGAAAATCACCCAGGAGGTTCGGGTCTATGCTGAAGAGCAGCGCATCGCCGCCGTCGACCTGGAGGTCGAAGAGGGTATGCAGGCCAAGGCGCAGGAGTTCAAGGCCCAGGGCAGTCAGTTGTATCAGAAGGTCTGATAGCGCTTCTGCTGCACGCGGTTTCGGTGCAGCATAGGGGTAAGCGGAACGGGCCTTCGGGCCCGTTCTTGATAATCGGGGGACGATTTATGCAGCGCAATGATGTAGAGGTGATCGAGCGGGAGCCCTGTTTCAGCGGCTTCTACCAGCTTGATCGACTGCGCCTGCGCCACCGTCAGTTTGCCGGGGGCATGGGACCTGAACTGAGCCGCGAACTCTTTGTGCGTCACGATGCGGTCTGCGTATTGCCCTATGACCCGCAGCGCGATTGCGTGGTGCTGATCGAACAGTTCCGTGTCGGTGCCCTGGACAAGAGCGCCAACCCCTGGCTGCTGGAGCTGGTGGCCGGGCTGATCGACCAGGACGAGGTGCCGGAGGACGTGGCTCGCCGCGAGGCGCTGGAAGAAGCCAATCTGCCACTGACCTCGCTGTGGCCGATCACCCAGTACTACCCCTCGCCGGGCGGTTCGGATGAGCGCGTGCATCTGTTTATCGGCCGCTGCGACAGCAACGGCGCCGGTGGCGTACATGGGCTGGCCGAGGAGGGCGAGGATATCCGCGTGCATGTCTGGCCCCTGGAGGATGCCCTGGATGCGGTCAAGGATGGGCGTATCGACAATGCGGCGAGCATCATCGCCCTGCAATGGCTGGCGCTGAATCGCGCTGAGGTGCGGGGGCTGTGGTCATGAACCTGTTGCGCGAGCGCTACCGGGTCGACCTGGTCGAGCTGCAGACGGCTTGCGAGCTCAACTATGTGCGCCTGCTGCAGCTGCTGCCGGGTATGCGCGAGGCGCAGCAGATTCGTCGTGTGGCGCTGAGCCAGGGCGAGCACCTGCTGGGCGTGCTGGCACTGGAGGTGTTGGAAACCTGCCCCTATACCTCCACCATCGAGGTGCGCCAGGAACACAGTCTGTCCTGGCTGCCGGTACCGCGTCTGGAGGTGCGGGTGTACCACGATGCGCGCATGGCCGAGGTGGTCGGCACCCAGAGCGCCCGGCGCTTTCACGGCATCTACCCCTATCCCAATGCGGCCATGCACCAACCGGACGAGAAAACCCAGCTCAATCTGTTTCTCGGTGAATGGTTGAGCCACTGCCTGGCCTGTGGCCATGAGCTGGAGCCAGTCCGTTAGCGGGCGGCAGCGTGCGTATCGGCTGCGCAGCAGCTAGCCTAAGGGTGGGCGCAGGATTTCCCCCTGGTGTTCTGTGAACTATTCCCAGTTAGCGGGTTTACCCTGGCAGGCAATAGCCACCATAATTCTGGCATTCCGCTCAAGGAGACGGCCTTGCCGAGCGTGCAACCTCAAACTGCTGCTGATGTGCTGCTGGTGCAGTTGTCCGATAGCCACCTGTTCGCTGAAGCGGATGGCAAGCTATTGGGCATGGATACCTGCGACAGCCTGCAGCGGGTGATCGAACAGGTGTTGCGCGAGCAGCCGCAGATCGACCTGATGCTGGCCAGCGGCGATCTGTCCCAGGACGGCAGTCGGGCTTCCTATGATCGCTTTCGTCAGATGACGTCGGTGATACCGGCCAGTGCCCGCTGGTTTCCCGGCAATCACGATGAAGTGCCGGCCATGCAGGCCGCCTGTGCCGGCAGCGATCTGCTGGACCCGGTCATCGATCTGGGCAACTGGCGCATCATCCTGCTCGACTCTGCCATTCCCGGTGCCGTGCCCGGCTATCTGGCCGACGCGCAGCTGGCCTTGCTGGAACAGGCCCTGAGCGAGGCGCCACAGCGGCATGTGCTGGTCTGCCTGCATCATCACCCGGTGTCCATCGGCTGCAAGTGGATGGAGCCCATTGGACTGCGTAATCCGGATGCCCTGTTTGCCGTGCTGCAGCGCTTCAGCAATGTGCGGGCGGTGCTCTGGGGGCATATCCATCAGGAGTTCGATCAGGTGCGCGATGGCCGGCGTCTGTTGGCGTCACCGTCCACCTGTGTGCAGTTCGCGCCTGGCAGCGAAGAGTTCCAGGTCGATACCACCGCGCCGGGATACCGTTGGCTGCGTCTGCATGCAGATGGTCGCCTGGACACCGGGGTGTCGCGGGTCACCGGTATCAAGTTCGAAGTCGATTACAGCATCAAAGGTTACTAAGACAGCCGCAGGCTCAGTTCGTAGAGCGCGGGCGTGGGCGGTTGTTTGGCGCTTGCAGCGTGCGCCGCTGTCCGAGTAGCCTCCCGCTCCATGACTGACTCCATCCTCTATATCCACGGCCTCAACAGCTCACCGTCTTCGCTCAAGGCCAGTCAGCTGACGCGTGCCATGCAGCATATCGGCCTGGCCGAGCGGTTGCGGGTGCCGGCCCTGCATCATCATCCGCGTCAGGCCATCGTGCAGCTTGAAACATTGATTGCCGAACTGGGTCGGCCGCTGCTGGTTGGCAGCTCCCTGGGCGGCTACTATGCGACCTTTCTGGCCGAACGCCATGGCTTATCGGCGCTGCTGATCAACCCGGCCGTGCGTCCGCACCTGCGTTTCGATGGTTATCTGGGGCCGCAGAAGAATTACTACAGCGATGAGACCTGGGAGCTGACCAACGATCACGTGGCGGCCCTGGCTGAGTTGGAGGTGCCGGCTCCACGCGAGCCCGGCCGTTACCAGATATGGTTGCAGACCGCCGACGAAACCCTCGATTACCGTGATGCCCAAGCCTACTACCGGGGCTGTGCCCTGCGCATCCAGGCCGGTGGCGATCATGGCTTCCAGGGGTTTGCCGAGCGTCTGCCGATGCTTTTTGCTTTCGCCGATTTTCCGCGCCAACTGTGGCAGGATATCGATTTTTCCGCCTTCAATTGACCTCAAGAGACCCCATGGCCCAGCAAGCTTCCAGCTCTTACAACGCCGATGCCATTGAAGTCCTGTCCGGCCTCGACCCTGTGCGCAAGCGCCCGGGCATGTACACCGACACCAGCCGGCCCAACCACCTGGCCCAGGAAGTGATCGACAACAGTGTCGACGAAGCCCTGGCCGGTCATGCCAAATCGATCCAGGTGATCCTGCATGAGGACAATTCCCTGGAGGTGATCGACGACGGTCGCGGCATGCCGGTGGATATCCACCCGGAAGAGGGCGTGCCAGGGGTCGAGCTGATCCTCACCAAGCTGCATGCAGGCGGCAAGTTCAGCAACAAGAACTACCAGTTTTCCGGCGGTTTGCATGGCGTCGGCATCAGCGTGGTCAACGCCCTGTCGACTCGGGTCCTGGTGACGGTCAAACGTGAGGGCAGCGAATACCAGATGAGCTTTGCCGACGGCTTCAAGGCCAGTGAGCTGGAAGTGATCGGCACGGTCGGCAAGCGCAATACCGGCACCAGCGTGCACTTCTGGCCGGACGGCAAATATTTTGACTCGCATAAATTCTCTGTCAGCCGCCTTAAGCATGTGCTCAAGGCCAAGGCGGTGCTCTGCCCGGGCCTTAATGTCAGTTTCGAGGACAAGGCCAGTGGCGAGAAGGTCGAGTGGCATTACCAAGACGGTCTGCGCTCCTACCTGGTGGATGCGGTCAGCGAATTTGCCCGCCTGCCGGATGAACCCTTCTGCGGCTCCCTGGCCGGCAACAAGGAAGCGGTGGACTGGGCCCTGCTGTGGTTGCCCGAAGGCGGCGAGAGCCTGCAGGAAAGCTACGTCAACCTGATCCCCACCGCCCAGGGCGGCACCCATGTCAACGGCCTGCGCCAGGGCCTGCTGGACGCCATGCGCGAGTTCTGTGAGTTCCGCAACCTGCTGCCGCGCGGAGTCAAGCTGGCCCCGGAGGATATCTGGGAGCGCATCTCCTTCGTGCTGTCGATGAAGATGCAGGACGCCCAGTTCTCCGGGCAGACCAAGGAACGCCTGTCCTCCCGCGAGGCGGCGGTTTTCGTTTCCGGTGTGGTCAAGGACGCCTTCAGCCTGTGGCTCAATGGCCACCCCGAGGTGGGGCAGCAATTGGCCGAACTGGCCATCAGCAACGCCAACCGCCGCCTCAAGGCGGGCAAGAAGGTCGAACGCAAGAAAATCACCCAGGGCCCGGCGCTGCCCGGCAAGCTGGCCGACTGCGCCGGGCAGGACCCGATGCGCGCCGAGCTGTTCCTGGTCGAGGGGGATTCGGCCGGCGGCAGTGCCAAGCAGGCCCGGGACAAGGAGTTCCAGGCCATCATGCCGCTGCGCGGCAAGATCCTGAACACCTGGGAAGTGGACGGCAGCGAGGTGCTGGCCAGTCAGGAGGTGCACGATATCGCCGTGGCCATCGGCCTGGATCCCGGCTCCAGCGACCTGTCCCAGCTGCGCTACGGCAAGGTGTGCATTCTCGCCGACGCCGACTCCGACGGCCTGCATATCGCCACCCTGCTGTGTGCTCTGTTCGTGCGGCATTTCCGCCCGCTGGTGGATGCCGGGCATGTCTATGTGGCCATGCCGCCGCTGTACCGTATCGACCTGGGCAAGGATATCTTCTACGCCCTGGACGAGGCCGAACGCGACGGTATTCTCGACCGTCTGGTGGCCGAGAAGCGTCGTGGCAAACCCCAGGTCACCCGCTTCAAGGGCCTGGGTGAGATGAACCCGCCGCAGCTGCGTGAAACCACCATGGACCCCAATACCCGGCGCCTGGTGCAGCTGACCCTGGACGATTTCGAGGGCACCCGCGAAGTCATGGACATGCTGCTGGCGAAGAAGCGCGCCGGCGACCGCAAGAGCTGGCTGGAGTCCAAGGGCAATCTGGCCGAGGTGCTGCTCTGATGCGACGGCTGTTGCTGGCCCTGAGCCTGCTGGCCCTGCCGGCGCTGGCCGAGGAACCGAGCTGGAGCGAGCTGGCGCTGCTCAGCGAGCACCCGGTCGAGGGCATGAGTGGCGGCAACCTGTCGGGCCTGGCCTGGTGTCAGGATGCCCTGTGGGCGGTCTCTGATCGGGCCGATGATCGTCTGTATCGCCTGAGCGGCGAGGAGGGGGTATGGCAGGCTGAAGCGCGGGCATTGGCCGCGCCGCCGCCGCCGGATATCCGCCTGCCCTGGGGCCTGCGCATGCGCAACTGGGTAGCTGGGTCGTTGCGCGGTGGCCATCTGGATTTCGAGGGGCTGAGCTGCGACGCCGCGGGTAACCGCTATCTGATCAGTGAGGCGCGGATGTCGGTGTTGATGGTGCCGGCCGAGGGTGAGCCGCGCTGGCTGCGCTTGCCGTCCAGCCTGCTGCGTCAGGCTCGCGCCAGCGGCATGCTGTTGCATTACAACTCCATGTTCGAGGGGATCGCCGTGGACCCGACAGGCGAGCGCCTGTGGTTGGCGGCCGAGCGCAAGCGCCGGGGGCTGCTGGCATTGCAGCGCCAGCGTAGCAACTGGCGCTGCAGCGGCAGCTGTGTACTGCTCAGCGAAAGCGGTGAGGAAACCGGCCCCGAGGAGCTGGGCGGCAAGCCGCAGCCCCTGGATTTCTCCGGGCTGGCCTTCCACCAGGACAAGCTCTATACCCTGGAACGTCAGGCCCATCGGATCTGCCGGCGCCATCCGCGCGATGCCGCAGTGGAGCGCTGCTGGTCCTTTGCCGCGGTGGCGATGGACGAGGCGCGGCGCTACCCGGTGGCCTATGGCATGGCCGAAGCGCTGTGGGTAGACAAAGATGGTGCCTGGGTGGGAGTCGATAACGGCCGTTTCAGTCGTGCCGATGGCGACTCGCGGCCCATGGTCTGGCGTTTTGCCGCGCCCAAAGGCGGCTGGGGTGGCAGCAAGTGAGCAAGGCGCCGCAGCCCGGGCAGCGTGCCGGGCGGGTGATGCTGGTGCTCGCCTGGGTGGCGGCCTTGCTGCTGGCCACGCATTTCTTTGGCGGCTGGGAAGAGCGTCAGCGCAACCCCAACCAGGTGCCGCAGTCATTGCGTGGCGCTGACCATGTCGAGGTGCAATTGGCCAGCAGTCGTCAGGGGCATTACCTGGCCGGCGGACAGATCAATGGTCAGGCGGTGACCTTCCTTCTGGATACCGGCGCCACTGCCGTGGCTGTACCGGAGCAGCTGGCCCGTGACCTGGGCTTGCCGTCCGGCGCGCCGATTACCATCAACACAGCCAATGGCCGCGCCACCGCCCATCGCACCCGTTTGGCCAGCCTGCGCCTCGGCGAGATCGAACTGCGCGATGTCGCCGCGCTGATCGCCCCGGGCATGGAAGGTGATGAGGTGCTGCTGGGTATGAGTGCCTTGAAACAACTCGAATTCAGTCAGAAGGGCGGCACCCTGGTGCTGCGCCAATCAACTCCGCAATGAGGCATGCATGAGCGAAACCCTCGATTTGAGCCTGGACGGCGTAGAGCGTCGTTCCCTGGTCGATTTTACCGAGCAGGCCTATCTCAACTATTCCATGTACGTGATCATGGATCGTGCCCTGCCGCATATCGGTGATGGTCTGAAACCGGTGCAGCGGCGCATCATCTACGCCATGAGCGAGCTGGGCCTGGATGCCGATGCCAAACACAAGAAGTCGGCGCGTACTGTCGGCGACGTGCTCGGCAAGTTCCACCCCCATGGTGACAGCGCCTGTTATGAAGCCATGGTGCTGATGGCGCAGCCGTTCAGCTACCGCTACACCCTGGTCGACGGCCAGGGCAACTGGGGTGCGCCGGACGATCCCAAGTCCTTCGCCGCCATGCGTTACACCGAGGCGCGCCTGTCGCGCTACTCGGAGGTACTGCTGACCGAGCTGGGTCAGGGCACTGTGGACTGGGTGTCGAACTTCGACGGCACGATGAACGAGCCGGCGACCCTGCCGGCGCGGCTGCCCAACCTCTTGTTGAATGGCACCACCGGTATTGCCGTGGGCATGGCCACCGATGTGCCGCCGCACAACCTGCGGGAAGTGGCGGCGGCCTGTATTCGCTTGCTCGACCAGCCGGATGCCACGGTGGAACAGCTCTGCGAGCATGTGCAGGGGCCGGATTACCCGACCGAGGCGGAGATCATCACCCCCCGTGCCGACCTGCTGAAAATCTATGAAAGCGGGCGCGGTTCGGTGCGCATGCGCGCCGTGTACCGGGTGGAGGACGGCGATATCGTGGTCATCGCGCTGCCCCATCAGGTGTCCGGTTCCAAGGTGCTGGAGCAGATCGCCGCGCAGATGCAGGCCAAGAAACTGCCGATGGTGGCCGACCTGCGCGACGAGTCGGACCATGAGCATCCGTGCCGTATCGTCATCATCCCGCGCTCCAACCGGGTCGATGTGGAAGAGCTGATGACCCATCTGTTCGCCACCACCGATCTGGAGTCCAGCTATCGGGTCAACAGCAACGTCATCGGCCTGGATGGCAAGCCGCAGGTGAAGAACCTGCGGCAGATGCTGCGTGAGTGGCTGGAGTATCGGGTTGGTACCGTGCGCCGCCGTCTGCAGTACCGCCTGGACAAGGTGGAGAAGCGCCTGCACCTGTTGGAGGGCTTGCTGGTGGCCTTCCTCAATCTGGATGAAGTGATCCATATCATCCGTACCGAGGATCAACCCAAGCCGGTGCTGATGGCACGCTTCGGTCTTACCGATGTGCAGGCCGACTATATCCTCGACACCCGCCTGCGCCAGCTGGCGCGCCTGGAGGAAATGAAGATCCGTGGCGAGCAGGACGAGCTGGCCAAGGAGCGCGACAAGCTGCTGGCCCTGCTCGGCAGCGAGGCCAAGCT
>JBFHPI010000012.1:0-17537 GCA_041592855.1 Pseudomonas sp. | reverse complement strand
GCTGGCGGTGCTGCGTTCAATCGACCAGACCTGGAAGGCGGCTCCCTCAGGAGCGTTGAAGCGCTCTTTAAGGGCATCGCTGCGCAGTGGTCGAACCATAAAGAAATCGCCATCTTCGTACCCCAGGTAGAGTGACGCGAGCTTGGGGTTGTCACGTAGGGCTTGGACAAAGGGTTGCAGCAATTGCAGGCGTTCATCTAGTCGCTTGCTTTGTGCGGCGTCATTAAGGGCCAATAGGCTGAGTAACTGGCGAATAGGTTGGTAGGTGGCGGCAAAATCCTTGGTTACATCCTGCTCGATACGCTGAAATAGAGACTGGCTGCTGGAAAAGATGATCTGGGTGGTCTGTCGGTAGTTAAAAACGCCCAGCACTAAGCCAGTGAGCACTAGCAGTATGGTAAACAGGGCACTGATATGCAGGTGGAGTGGAATGCGGCGTCCCGGCTTTGTCGAGCGACCCAGCATGGCCTGAATACCCCCAAATAGTTATCAAATGCTGATTTTTGAGCGTAGCCGAGGCTTTTAGGGCCTACCTTCAGAAGCATAAGAATATGTAACGAGTTTTTAACTGTTTTTCCCTTTAAGGAATTATTAATGCTCAGGGTTTAGGCAACTGCCTCAGACCATGCTCCAGCAGGGCGATAAACAGCGCCAGTACCATGCCGAACAGGGCATTGAGCAGGCGCATTTCGGCGTTGTCCCAATCCATCGCCAGGCTATCGATGAGCAGTACGAAACATACGCCGATTTGCAGGACGAACAGACCGTAATGATTGGCCTGCAGTCCCCGACACAGTGTGATCATGAGCAGCACAATGGCCACTAGTGTGGCGGGGTCCTGCAGGCTGTAGCCGAGCAGAATCAGCAGACCGGCAGTGGCCACGCTGATCAGGATGGATTGCAGAGCGCGTACCAGGCTGCCCTGAAAATCCAGTTGCAGGGAGCTGACCACGATCAGGGTCAGCCAGTAGCCACGCTCCAGGTTGGCCAGGTTGACGATCAGGCCGGCCAGGGCGAATGCCAGGGTGCAACTCAGGGCATGCAGGCGCCATTGTTGTTGCGGCAGACGTTTGGCATAGCGTCTAAGCACCTTGAAAATGCTGATAAAACGCGGCATGTAGGGCCACATGCGCAGGCCATGCAGGCCGCGCAGGCCAAAGGCCAGGAGCATCACCCAGAGCCCGCCGAGGATAAACAGCATGGCAATGGCAGCGGGATTGTCGAGGCTGCCCAGGCCCTCCTGACCCTGACCCAGGCATAGGCAGATGGCCAGGCTGATGCCCAGCTTGCCGGCTTCGCTACCGAAGCGCTGTAGCCAAGCCAGAAGAAAGCCGAAGAAAGCGAACACAACGACCCCGGCGTAGGCATGGCTGGCGGCCCAGAAGCCCAGGGCTACGCTGCTGGCGCCCAGGCCACAGAACATCAGCATGCGCAGCATCCCCAGACGATGTAGCGGGCTGGCTTGGGCGGCCTGGAAGGCGCCGAGCGAAGCCCAGAGAAAGCCCGGGTGGGCGCTGAACAGGCCTAGCAGCAGTGGCAGCGCGCAGCCCAGTCCGGCGATCATGGCCGAGCCCCAGGCTGGAGGACCTGGATGCCAGCGGAAATGGCTACGCTGCGCAGTTGGCATGGGCTTATACCGGGCTGGAGCGGCCGGTCATTTCCCGGGCCATTTCGGTGGCGTAGCTGTCGGTCATCCCGGCAATAAAGTCGATCATGCGCAAAAAGGCCCAGTACAGCGGTTGCTTGGGGTCTGGGGCGTTATGCCCGAGCAGGTCCAGGATGCGTCGGTTCTTGAATGAGGGGGTGCGCCCGCCATGTTGCTCCAGGGCTGCCCCGCAGAAGGCGTTGAGAAGAATCTCCAGGGTGGTATAGGCGCCTATTTCATGCAGGGTCTTGCGTTTGTCCTGGAAGATCTTCTCCCGGGCCATGGCCTTGGCGCGCTGCACGCAGCGCTTGGCCGGGCCATGCATATGCTCGACCAGATCGCCTTCCAGGCGGCCGGCCAGCAGGATCGGTTGCTGTTCGACAAAAGCCTGGGCGGCGGCGTTGGTCAGATGCTCGATGGCCTTGCCGCGCAGGATTGCCAGCTTGCGCCGTTTGGAGTCCTGGGGGCCAAGTTGGCGGTAGGTTTCCGGTAGATCGTCACCCACCAGATCGAGCAGCAGGGCTTCGACCTCGGTGTAATCGAGCAGCTCCATCTCTAGGCCGTCTTCCAGGTCGATCAGGCCGTAGCAGATATCGTCCGCCGCCTCCATCAGGTAGACCAGTGGATGGCGGGCCCAGCGCTGTTCGTCCAGTTGCGGCAGGTCGAGTTTGCCGGCGATCTGCTCCAGCAGGGGCAGTTCGCTCTGGTAGCAGCCGAACTTGTGCTTCTTGTAGCCCAGGGCCTCGGCATGCCTGGCGCTCCAGGGGTACTTGAGGTAGGTGCCGAGGGTGGCGTAGGTCAGGCGCGTACCACCGTCGAACTGGTGATACTCCAGCTGGGTGAGCACGCGAAAGCCCTGGGCATTGCCCTCGAAGTTGAGGAAGTCGCTGCGCTCTGCGCTGCTCATGGCATCCAGCCAGCCGCGGCTGTCGGCCTGCTGAAACCAGTGGCGAATGGCATCCTCACCGGAGTGGCCGAAGGGTGGATTGCCGATATCGTGGGCCAGGCAGGCTGACTGCACCACCATGCCCAGGTCGCTCGGCGCGCACCATTCGGGCAGCTCGTCACGGATCATCTCGCCGACGCGCATGCCAAGGGATCGGCCAACGCAGCTGACCTCCAGGGAGTGGGTCAGGCGCGTGTGGATATGATCGTTGCTCGATACCGGATGCACCTGAGTCTTGCGTCCCAGGCGACGGAAGGCGCCGGAGAAGATGATGCGGTCGTGATCCTTGTGGAAGGGTGTGCGGCCCAGTTCGGCGACACTGTGGGTGGGTTTGCCGAGACGTTCACGGGTAAGCAGGGTGTGCCAATCCAAATCAGATCCTCGCCATAACGTGGCAACAGCCCCTAGCTTCGGGGTTCGCAGGGCTGGCTGCAAGTACCTTGGCAGTATGTGCAGTTTGGGGGAGGCTGTTTAGCTTCTTAGGGACGACAGGAGCAGACCATCACATCAAAGGTTGTGCTATAGCCCGACCAGTTGTGCAGATTGTCTAACCGGCCCGCCATGATGCTGGGGTCGGTCACTACAGCCGTCCTTGTATGCTTGGGCACATGGGGGTACGAAAAAGCCTTGCCAAGCGCGACTGGGGCAGTTGCTGCGCCTGTTTGCAGATGTCGCTCAGGTAAAAAATCAATGGCAGTCTTGTGCATCTGGCTTGAAAGGCTGTGCATGGTTGCAGACGGTTAAAAACCGGCTGCGTCGATATCCATCAGCAGCAGCCTTCTGCCGTTGTCGATAAACTGCCCGGCGGTCAGGCAATACTGGTTGGTGGTGGCATCGCGATAGGTGCTGGAGAGGATCAGGCGGCGCTCTTCCCAGCCCTCGGCCAGCAGCTGATAGAAATAGGGTCGCCATGACCAGTTATGCCCCAGATAGCGTGTATCGCTATGCCAGCGGCTGTCACGCCATTCCAGGTTGGGGCTCAACTGGGTGCCGTGACGATCACACTGATAGGTTCGCAACAGCCAGGGATAAGCCTCGGGGGTGGGCAGTTGGGCGGTGTGCGAGCCGTTCTCGGCCCAGTGCTTGAGGCGATTCATCAGCTCGCTGAGTTGCTGGCGCAGGGTCATCAGGCCGGCGCGCTCGGCCAGTTTCTGTTGCACATAGCGGTCACGAAGCCTGGCAAAGCGCTTGACGAAGGCTTGGCTGGGAAAGAATTCCAGTTCTGCTTTGGCAAACAGATAGCCCTGCACATACCGCGCGCCGCACTCCAGGGCGAAGTCCAGCTCGGCTTCGGTTTCCACGCCTTCGGCAATGATCCAGCAGCCGGTCTTTTCCGCCATGTGCGCCAGGGCCTTGACCACTTCACTGCTTGGCCCGCCGCGAGCGGCATCCTGAAACAGGCGCATATCCAGCTTGAGGATGTCGGGCTGCAGAGCCAGTACCCGATCCAGCTGGGAATAGCCGGCGCCGAAGTCATCGATGGCAATGCGTGCGCCGGCTTCCCGGTAGCGTTGTACAACGCCGGGCAGGCGCAGGCTGGCGCCGCCCAATTCAGTGATCTCGAAGACGATACGCCGAGCCTCGATGCCACTGCGCTGCAGTTGCTTGAGGCTGGGTAGGGGCTGTTCAGGTCGCAAGCGGCTGATCCAGCGGGGGGAAATGTTCAGGCTGAGAAACCAGTCGGCCGGTGCCTGATGAAAGCGCTCCAGGGCGTTTTCACGCACTGCGCGGTCGAGCTGGCGCAGCGCCGCCGACGGTGTGTTCGCTGCCGCAAACAGGGGGCCGGCGGAATGTAGCTGGCCATCTGCGCTGCGCAATCTGGCCAGTGCCTCGACCCCGGCAATGCGCCCGGTGGCGGTATCGATAAAGGGCTGGAAAACAGCGAGAGGGTGGCCGTCGAACACTGGTAGGTCCTTAGAGCTGAACGTTGCCTCAGTACGGGCACGCAAACAGCCTCTAGCAAGAATGTGGCCACCCAGCGGGCCGTGCCTTCGCAGCGCTGTGCTCGCGGGCCCTGGCCCGTGCCTTGGCTTCCAGGGACAGGGGCGCACTAGAAAGAACTGGTATAGCGCTTGCATTGCCGTGGTGCGCTCTGTGTCTTTGGTGCTCTTTTATGGGGCTTTGCTGGATGCGGCCTGGATGCCATGGTGCGTTCATAACCTATTAATAATTAAGGAAAATGCGCCAATCATTAATCCCTGTTAGGCCATGTTTTGGTGCTGGTGAGGGGATTGTGTGAGGCACTTCAGCCGGATCAATGCTGCTTGATGGTGCGTTGATTGCTGATTGTGACCTCCTTTGGTGCTATTCCCCGCGACGGAGTTTTCTTCGCAGATGGAAAACATCAATAGTGCTGTGGAAACCCTGATTCACGGCTCCAATACCCTCTTTATCCTGCTGGGGGCCGTCATGGTCCTGGCCATGCACGCGGGCTTTGCCTTCCTTGAAGTGGGAACGGTGCGGCAGAAGAATCAGGTCAATGCCCTGTCGAAGATCATTTCTGACTTCGCAGTATCGGCTCTGGCCTATTTCTTTATCGGCTACTGGGTGGCCTACGGCATCACCTTTCTGGAGCCGGCCAGCGTACTGACCGAGAACCATGGCTATGGCCTGGTGAAGTTCTTCTTTCTGCTGACCTTTGCTGCTGCCATCCCGGCGATCATCTCCGGTGGTATCGCCGAGCGTGCCAGGTTTGGCCCGCAACTGTGTGCCACAGTGCTGATCGTGGCCTTCGTCTATCCCTTCTTCGAGGGCATGATCTGGAACGGCAATTACGGTCTGCAGGCCTGGCTGGAGGCGCGTTTTGGTGCTGGCTTCCATGATTTTGCCGGCTCGGTGGTGGTGCATGGGGTGGGCGGCTGGCTGGCCTTTGGCGCGGTGGTCCTGCTGGGGCGGCGCAATGGCCGTTACCGCGATGGGCGCCTGGTGGCCTTCGCGCCGTCGAATATTCCCTTCCTGGCCCTGGGCTCGTGGATTCTGATCATCGGCTGGTTCGGCTTTAACGTGATGAGCGCCCAGACCCTGGATGGTGTCAGTGGCCTGGTGGCAGTCAACTCGCTGATGGCCATGGTCGGCGGCACTGTGGCGGCCTTGCTGGTGGGCCGCAATGACCCGGGCTTTCTGCATAACGGGCCGTTGGCCGGGCTGGTGGCTGTGTGTGCGGGTTCGGATCTGATGCACCCGGTTGGTGCGTTGATTACCGGCGCCATTGCCGGTGCGCTGTTCGTCTGGGCCTTTACCGCCACTCAGGTGAAGTGGAAGGTGGACGATGTACTGGGGGTCTGGCCGCTGCATGGTTTGTGCGGTGTGTGGGGCGGGATTGCCTGCGGCATCTTCGGCCAGCAGGCTCTGGGCGGCCTGGGTGGCGTGAGCCTGGCCAGTCAGCTGGTGGGCACTGCCCTGGGTGTGCTGGTGGCCTTGCTTGGCGGCTTCCTGGTATACGGCATCCTTAAGGCTTCGGTGGGCATTCGTCTGAGTCAGGAAGACGAATTCAACGGTGCTGATCTGGCAGTGCACAAGATTGGTTCGGTGAACCAGGACTGAGGATGTACTGCTGTCCGAGCATAAAAAGGCGCCCTCGGGGCGCCTTTTTTGTGTGCGTGGTGGGCAGGGCTGGAGTCGCCCTGCAGGGGCACTTAGTGAAAACTGTAGATATCCATGCCCAGGGCGCCTTCACTAAAACCCTGATGATCGATCTGTACGCGTCCGCCAGCTCCGCGGGCAAAGAACAACGGCAGCAGGTGCTCGTCAGTGGGGTGGTTGCGCGTGGCATGGGGCGCTTGCTGGCGGTAGCCGTGCAATGCCGCCTCATCGTCACTGTGCAACCTTTCCACCATCCAGTCGCGAAATGCCTGGGCCCAGGCCGGTGCCGTGTCGGACGGGCCGGCCTGCCAATCCAGTTCGGCCAGGTTATGGGTGATGCTGCCTGAGCCAATCAATAGCACACCCTCGTCGCGCAGGTTGCGCAAGGCCTGACCCACACGGGTTTGCAGGGCCGGCCCGGCAGCGCTGGGCAGGGACAGTTGCACCACGGGGATATCCGCCTTGGGGTACATCAGTGACAAGGGCACCCAGGCGCCATGATCCAGAGGGCGTTGCGCGTCAGGGGTGGCGTTCAGCCCTGCCTGGGCCAGCAGGTGGATGACCTGCTCGGCCAGCTGTGGCTGACCGGGTGCGGGGTATTGCAGGCGATACAGGGCTTCGGGGAAACCATGGAAATCGTGCCAGGTGCCGGGTGCGGATGAGCGGGTCACGCGCAGATCCGCAGTTTCCCAATGGGCAGAGACCACCAGCATGGCTGTCGGACGCTGCAGGGACGCCGCCAGGCGGGCGAGGGCAGGGCCGCTGGCGGCCGGTCGCAGGGCCAGCATTGGCGAGCCGTGGGAAATAAACAGGCTGGGCAACATACTGTGCTCCTAGGTGAGGATGCTTGCATCTTTAATCAGTTTTGTCCTGGATAAAAGCGCAAAAAGTCCGGCTTAAATTTCTAGTAAATCGATATGTTTGCCGGCTGCGGCTATTTATCCCATTGGCTCTGGGCGGCCTTTGCGGCAGCATGCGCTTGGTCATTCGAGGGGGTGTTATGCACGCGGAGTTCTGGCAGGAGCGCTGGTCACGCAGCGAGATCGGCTTTCATCAGCCCGAGGTCAACCCTTATCTGGCGCGTTACTGGCCCAGTCTGCAGTTGGCCGATCATGCTCAGGTACTGGTGCCGCTGTGCGGCAAGAGCCTGGATATGGCCTGGTTGGCGGCCCAGGGCTGTCGGGTGCTGGGGGTCGAGCTGGCGCAGAAGGCGGTGGAGGATTTCTTCACTGAGCATGGGCTTGAGCCGCATATCAGTCAGGAGGGGGCTTTTCAGGTCTATCGTGCCGGTGACCTGGAGATTTACTGCGGCGATTTCTTCGCGTTGAGTGTCGAGCTGCTGGCGGACTGTGCGGCTTTTTATGATCGCGCGGCCTTGATCGCCTTGCCGGTTGATATGCGGGCGCGCTATGCGGCGCATCTCAATCAGGTGCTGCCGGCCGGTTGTCAGGGGCTTCTGGTCACCCTTGACTACCCCCAGGCGCAGATGGCTGGGCCGCCTTTTGCGTTGAGCGACAGCGAAGTGCAGCAACTGTTTGCCAGTGCCTGGCGGCTGGAAATGCTGCAGTGCTGCGATGTGCTGGGTGAGAACTGGCGGTTTCTGCAGCGCGGCTTGACTCGCCTGGACGAGCGGGTTTACCGGCTGAGCAGGGGCTGAGCAGGGAACGCTTATCGGTTTTGCCGCTCCCTAAAAAGCCAATGCCCCGGCAGGCGGGGCATTGGCTGGTTGGTGGCAGGGCGCTGCTTACTTCTTCATGTCGCGCTGCGGATAGCCGGTGTACAGCTGGCGCGGGCGGCCGATCTTGTAAGGGCTGGAGAGCATTTCCTTCCAGTGGCTGATCCAGCCAACGGTGCGCGCCAGGGCAAAGATCACGGTGAACATGGAGGTCGGGATGCCGATGGCCTTGAGGATGATGCCCGAGTAGAAGTCCACGTTCGGGTACAGGTTGCGCTCCTTGAAGTACGGATCGGTCAGGGCGATCTCTTCCAGGCGCATGGCCAGGGCCAGCTGCGGATCGTTGGTGATGCCCAGTTCGGCCAGCACTTCGTCGCAGGTCTGCTTCATCACGGTGGCGCGCGGGTCGCGGTTCTTGTACACGCGATGGCCGAAGCCCATCAGCTTGAACGGGTCGTTCTTGTCCTTGGCCTTGGCGATGAACTTGTCGATGTTCTCGACGCTGCCAATCTCATCCAGCATGCTCAGCACGGCTTCGTTGGCGCCACCATGGGCCGGGCCCCAGAGGGCGGCAATGCCGGCGGCGATACAGGCGAAGGGGTTGGCACCCGAGGAGCCGGCCAGGCGTACGGTGGAGGTGGAGGCGTTTTGTTCATGGTCGGCATGGAGGATAAAAATCTTGTCCATGGCCTTGGCCAGCACCGGGCTGATCGGTTTGATCTCGCACGGGGTGTTGAACATCATGTGCAGGAAGTTTTCCGCGTAGTTCAGATCGTTACGCGGATACATCATCGGCTGACCCATGGAGTACTTGTAGGTCATGGCAGCGATGGTCGGCATCTTGGCCACCAGGCGCATGGCCGAGACTTCACGGTGATGGGGATTATTGATGTCCAGGGAGTCGTGGTAGAAGGCGGAGAGGGCGCCGACTACGCCACACATGATGGCCATCGGGTGGGCATCGCGGCGGAAGCCGTTGAAGAAGGTCTTGAGCTGTTCGTGAACCATGGTGTGGTTCTTGATGGTGCTGACGAACTTGGCCTTTTCCTCTGCAGTCGGCAGTTCGCCGTTGAGCAGCAGATAGCAGGTTTCCAGGTAGTCGGATTGCTCGGCCAGTTGCTCGATGGGGTAGCCGCGGTGCAGCAGGATGCCCTTGTCGCCGTCGATATAGGTGATCTTCGACTCGCACGAGGCGGTGGACATAAAGCCAGGATCAAAGGTGAAACGACCCGTGGCGGTCAGGCCCCGCACGTCGATTACATCGGGACCAACAGTGCCGGTCAGTACGGGCAGTTCGACGGGGGCAGCGCCCTCGATGATCAACTGCGCTTTTTTGTCAGCCATGTGTGGCCTCCTAGTTATGCTTGAAATCATCAGACAGCCCCCCACGCAGGGCCCGCACCACTATAGTGAGATAAATGTGAAAGTCAATTTGCGAGAACCCAGCTGGGAGAAGGGTTTGAGCACTGTTTTTGGGCGAAATGACAGGCTCTTTACGCCATTTATAAAGGCAGTGCAATGCGCTTTTAGGCAGGGGGCTTTGCATTGTCATTAGTAACCTAACTGTCTATACTCTGCGCCCGACTACCAAGGGCTTTGCGCCCTCATTCTGGTAGTTGTCACTCCTTGGGTGATGGGTACCTGACCAGTGCACTTCCCGACAACTTTGCCCTGATAGTTAGGGGCTCTCAGTGTGATAAAAAAGCCGTGAATAGCCAAAGACCTGTAAACCTCGACCTTAGGACGATCAAACTCCCAGTCACCGCTTACACGTCCATTCTGCACCGCATCTCTGGTGTCATCCTCTTTGTCGGTATCGCCATCCTGCTGTATGGCCTCGACAAGTCGCTGGCATCCGAAGAGGGCTTTGCCCAGGTGCAAGAGTGTCTGACCAGCCCGCTGGCCAAATTCGTGATCTGGGGTCTGTTGTCCGCTCTGCTGTACCACCTGGTGGCCGGCGTACGCCACTTGATCATGGACATGGGCATTGGTGAGACGCTGGAAGGCGGCAAGCTGGGCTCGCAAATCGTTCTCGTCGTTTCGGCGATCGTGATCCTGCTGCTGGGGGTGTGGATATGGTAACCAACGTCACCAATTTTTCGCGTTCGGGTCTTTATGACTGGATGGCGCAGCGTGTATCGGCTGTCGTCCTCGCGGCTTATGTGCTTTTCCTGTTGGGTTATGTCGTGTGCAACCCAGGCATGGGCTATGCCGAATGGCATGCACTGTTCTCCAATAACGCCATGCGTATCTTCAGTCTGCTGACCCTGGTTGCGCTCAGCGTGCACGCCTGGGTGGGCATGTGGACTATTTCCACCGACTACCTGACGCCGATGGCGTTGGGCAAGTGGGCGACTGCAGTACGTTTTCTCTTCCAGGCCGCGTGTGGTTTAGCCATGTTCGCGTTTTTCGTCTGGGGCGTGCAGATTCTTTGGGGTAACTGATCCATGACTAGCATTCGCACTCTTTCCTATGACGCCATCATCGTGGGTGGCGGTGGCGCCGGCATGCGTGCCGCGCTGCAACTGGCTCAGGGCGGCCACAAGACCGCTGTGGTTACCAAGGTGTTCCCGACCCGTTCGCACACCGTATCCGCCCAGGGTGGGATCACCTGCGCCATTGCTTCGGCTGACCCGAACGACGACTGGCGCTGGCACATGTACGACACCGTCAAGGGCTCCGACTATATCGGTGACCAGGACGCCATCGAATATATGTGCTCCGTGGGTCCGGAAGCCGTATTCGAACTGGAGCACATGGGTCTGCCGTTCTCCCGTACCGAACAGGGCCGCATCTATCAGCGTCCGTTCGGTGGCCAGTCCAAGGGTCCGGATAACCCGACCCAGGCGGCCCGTACCTGCGCCGCGGCTGACCGTACCGGTCATGCCCTGCTGCATACCCTGTACCAGGCCAACCTGAAAGCAGGCACCTCGTTCCTCAACGAGTGGTACGCCGTTGACCTGGTGAAGAACCAGGACGGCGCTATTGTCGGTGTCATCGCCATCTGCATCGAGACCGGCGAAACCGTCTACATCCGTTCCAAGGCCGTGGTTCTGGCCACTGGCGGTGCCGGCCGAATCTACGCGTCCACCACCAATGCTCTGATCAACACCGGTGACGGCGTGGGCATGGCCCTGCGTGCCGGTGTGCCGGTGCAGGACATCGAAATGTGGCAGTTCCACCCGACCGGTATTGCCGGCGCCGGTGTGCTGGTTACCGAAGGTTGTCGTGGAGAGGGTGGTTACCTGATCAACGCCCATGGCGAGCGTTTCATGGAGCGCTATGCGCCCAACGCCAAGGACCTGGCCGGCCGCGACGTAGTGGCTCGTTCCATGGTCAAGGAAGTGATCGCGGGCAACGGCTGTGGCCCGGACAAGGACCATGTGCTGCTCAAACTCGATCACCTGGGTGAAGACGTGCTGCACAGCCGCCTGCCAGGCATCTGCGAGCTGTCCAAGACCTTCGCGCACGTTGACCCGGTGGTTGCTCCGGTGCCGGTGATCCCGACCTGCCACTACATGATGGGCGGCGTGCCGACCAACATCCATGGCCAGGCCATCACCCAGGATGCCAACGGTAACGACAAGATCATCGAAGGCCTGTTCGCTGTCGGCGAAGTGGCCTGCGTATCGGTACACGGTGCCAACCGTCTGGGCGGCAACTCGCTGCTGGATCTGGTGGTATTCGGTCGCGCCGCTGGCCTGCACCTGGAAAAAGCGCTGAAGGAAGGCGTGGAAGTCCGCGGTGCCACTGAAACCGATATCGAGCAGTCGCTGGCGCGTCTGGCCGGTGTCAACCAGCGCAGCACCGGCGAAGACGTCGCCCCGCTGCGCAAAGAGCTGCAACAGTGCATGCAGAATTACTTCGGTGTATTCCGCACCGGCGAATACATGCAAAAGGGCATTACCCAACTGGCCGACCTGCGTCAGCGCATCGCGAACGTCAAGATCGCGGACAAGAGCCAGGCATTCAACACTGCGCGTATCGAAGCATTGGAACTGCAAAATCTTCTCGAAGTGGCGGAAGCCACCGCAATCGCCGCCGAGGCTCGCAAAGAGTCCCGTGGTGCTCACGCCCGTGAAGATTTTGAAGAGCGTGACGACGAAAACTGGCTGTGCCACTCCCTGTACTTCCCGGGTGAGAAGCGCGTGGCCAAGCGTTCGGTCAACTTCACGCCGAAGACAGTTCCAGCGTTTGAACCCAAGGTCCGGACTTATTAAGGGTGGCTGATATGTTGCAAGTCAGTGTTTATCGCTACAACCCGGAGAAAGATGCTGCTCCGTTTATGCAGGATTTCCAGGTCGACACCGGCGGCAAGGACATCATGGTCCTTGACGTGCTGGCGCTGATCAAGGAGCAGGACGAGGGCTTCTCCTACCGTCGTTCCTGCCGCGAAGGTGTGTGTGGTTCCGACGGCATGAACATCAACGGCAAAAATGGCCTGGCCTGTATCACCCCGCTGTCCGCAGCCGGGCTGAAAGGCGGCAAGCTGGTGATTCGCCCGCTGCCGGGCCTGCCGGTCATCCGTGACCTGGCCGTCGATATGAGCATCTTCTACAAGCAATACGAAAAGGTGCAGCCGTACCTGCAGAATGACACGCCGGCTCCGGCCATCGAGCGTCTGCAGTCCCCGGAAGAGCGCGAGAAGCTGGATGGTCTGTACGAGTGCATTCTGTGCGCCTGCTGTTCCACCAGCTGCCCGTCCTTCTGGTGGAACCCGGACAAGTTCCTCGGTCCCGCTGCGCTGCTGCAGGCCTACCGTTTCCTGGCCGACAGTCGCGACACCAAGACCGATGAGCGTCTGGCTGCACTGGATGATCCGTTCAGTGTATTCCGCTGCCGCGGCATCATGAACTGCGTGAACGTGTGCCCCAAGGGTCTTAACCCGACCAAGGCCATCGGTCACGTACGCAACATGCTGCTGCAGAGCGGCACCTGAGTTAAGCCGTTTGCTATACCTGTAACACCTGAGCGGCCGGGATATCCGGCCGCGCAGTAAAGCAAGAAGCGCAGCTCACAAAGCCAGGCTTCTTATTCGAAAAAATACGACGACCAGCAGGGGCATCCGGGCTGGTGCCCGGACTATCTGCGGGAGCCGAAGTGGCTTTATCCAAGTCGCTGCCTAAGCGCCTTGGTACAGCCATGCGGTTTTCACGCCGGTGGTGTCCCCTTACCGAGGGTGACCAAGCATGCAAGAAAGCGTGATGCAGCGCATGTGGGACAGTGCCCACCTATCCGGTGGTAACGCTGCCTACGTGGAAGAGCTCTATGAGCTCTACCTGCACGATCCCAACGCTGTGCCAGAAGAATGGCGCACTTACTTCCAGAAGTTGCCGACTGATGGCAGCGCTGCAACCGATGTCGCGCACTCGACCGTGCGTGACCATTTCGTGCTGCTCGCCAAGAATCAGCGTCGTGCCCAGCCGGTGTCCGCCGGCAGCGTCAGCAGTGAGCACGAAAAGAAGCAAGTTGAAGTCCTGCGCATGATCCAGGCCTTCCGCATGCGCGGCCATCAAGCTGCCCAGCTCGACCCGCTCGGCCTCTGGCAGCGTACGGTGCCGGCTGATCTGTCGATCAATCACTACAGCCTGACCGACGCCGACCTGGACACCACTTTCCGCACCGGTGGCCTGTTTATCGGCAAGGAAGAGGCTACTCTGCGCGAAATTCGCGACGCCTTGCAGCAGACATATTGCCGCACCATCGGCGCCGAGTTCACCCATATCGTCGATTCCGAACAGCGCAACTGGTTCGCCCAGCGTCTGGAAAGTGTGCGCGGTCGCCCGCAGTTTTCCGTCGAGGTGCAGTCGCACCTGCTGGAACGCCTGACTGCCGCCGAAGGCCTGGAAAAGTACCTGGGCACCAAGTACCCGGGCACCAAGCGTTTTGGTCTGGAAGGCGGCGAGAGCCTGATCCCGCTGCTGGACGAGATCATCCAGCGTTCGGGTTCCTACGGCACCAAGGAAATCGTCATCGGCATGGCCCACCGCGGCCGCCTTAACGTACTGGTCAACACCTTCGGCAAGAACCCGCGCGACCTGTTCGACGAGTTCGAGGGCAAGAAGACCGAGGGCCTGTCCTCGGGTGACGTGAAGTATCACCAAGGCTTCTCTTCCAACGTCATGACCCCAGGTGGCGAAGTGCACCTGGCCCTGGCGTTCAACCCCTCGCACCTGGAAATCGTTTCCCCGGTGGTCGAGGGTTCGGTGCGTGCCCGTCAGGACCGCCGCAGTGACGTCAGCGGCGACAAGGTGCTGCCGATTTCCATCCATGGCGACGCGGCCTTTGCCGGTCAGGGCGTGGTCATGGAAACCTTCCAGATGTCGCAGACTCGCGGCTACAAGACCGGTGGCACCATTCATCTGGTGATCAACAATCAGGTCGGCTTCACCATCAGCAACCCGCAGGACTCGCGCTCCACCGAATACTGCACCGATGTGGCGAAGATGATTCAGGCGCCCATCCTGCACGTCAACGGTGATGATCCGGAGGCGGTGCTGTTCGTCACCCAACTGGCCGTCGACTACCGCATGCAGTTCAAGCGTGATGTGGTCATCGACCTGGTTTGCTATCGCCGTCGCGGTCACAACGAGGCCGACGAGCCGAGCGGTACCCAGCCTTTGATGTATCAGCAGATCAGCAAGCAGCGCACCACCCGTGAGCTCTATGCCGAAGCCCTGACCAGCGCCGTACGCCACTCGGTGGACGATGTGCAGGCCAAGATCGACGACTACCGTACCGCCCTGGATAACGGTCAGCATGTGGTCAAGAGCCTGGTCAAGGAGCCGAACAAGGAGCTGTTCGTCGATTGGCGTCCGTATCTGGGCCACGCCTGGACCGCCCGTCACGACACCCGTTTCGAGCTCAAGACCCTGCAGGAGCTGTCCGCCAAGCTGCTGGAAATTCCGGAAGGTTTCGTGGTCCAGCGCCAAGTGGCGAAGATCCTCGAAGACCGGCAGAAGATGGCCGCCGGTGCGCTGCCGATCAACTGGGGCTACGCCGAAACCATGGCCTACGCCACCCTGTTGTTCGAAGGTCACCCGATCCGCATGACCGGTCAGGACATTGGCCGCGGCACCTTCTCGCACCGTCATGCGGTGCTGCACAACCAGAAGGACGCCAGCGCCTATGTGCCGCTGAAGAATCTGTATGACGGTCAGCCCAGGTTCGAGCTGTATGACTCCTTCCTCTCGGAAGAAGCGGTACTGGCCTTCGAATACGGCTACGCCACCACCACGCCGAACGCGCTGGTGATCTGGGAAGCCCAGTTCGGCGACTTCGCCAACGGCGCTCAAGTGGTGTTTGACCAGTTCATCTCCAGTGGCGAGCACAAGTGGGGCCGTCTGTGCGGCCTGACCATGTTGTTGCCCCACGGTTATGAAGGTCAGGGCCCGGAGCACAGCTCGGCGCGCCTGGAACGTTATCTGCAACTGTGCGCCGAGCACAACATGCAGGTCTGCGTGCCAACCACGCCGGCCCAGATCTACCACCTGCTGCGTCGCCAGGTGATCCGTCCGCTGCGCAAGCCCTTGGTCGTATTGACGCCCAAGTCGCTGCTGCGCCACAAATTGGCCATCTCGACGCTGGAAGACCTGGCCGAAGGCTCCTTCCAGACCGTGATCGGTGAAACCGATGCACTGGATGCGAAGAAGGTTGAGCGCGTGGTGCTGTGCAGCGGCAAGGTCTATTACGACCTGCTGGAGAAGCGCCGCAATGAGGGCCGCGAGGACATTGCCATCGTGCGTATCGAACAGCTCTATCCCTTCCCGGAAGAGGATCTGGCCGAGGCTCTGGCTCCGTACAAGAACCTCAAGCACATCGTCTGGTGCCAGGAAGAACCGATGAACCAGGGGGCCTGGTATTGCAGCCAGCACCACATGCGCCGTGTCGCTTCCGCGCACAAGAAGACCCTGTTCCTCGAGTACGCCGGTCGTGAAGGCTCAGCTGCCCCGGCCTGTGGCTACGCTTCGATGCACGCCGAGCAGCAGGAAAAACTGCTGCAAGACGCCTTTACTGTTTAACGCCATCGCCCGGGAGGTGGCAGGTGCCACCTCCGGACTGAAACCGAATTTAAGGAAACACACACAATGGCTATCGAGATCAAAGCCCCAACCTTCCCGGAATCGGTTGCCGATGGCACCGTGGCCACCTGGCACAAGCAGCCGGGCGATGCGGTCAAGCGCGACGAACTGATCGTCGACATCGAGACCGACAAGGTGGTGATTGAAGTGCTGGCCGAAGCCGATGGCGTGCTGGCTGAGATCATCAAGAATGAAGGCGATACCGTGCTCTCCAACGAAGTGCTCGGCATGCTGGGCGAGGGTGGCAGCGCGTCCAAGTCCGATGACAAGCAAGAAGAGAAGGCCGAGCCGTCCCAGAACAATGAAGAGAAGTCCGCAGCTGCTTCTGATGAGGCCATCCTCTCGCCTGCAGCGCGCAAGCTCGCCGAAGAAAATGGCATCGACCCGGGCAGCATTGCCGGTACCGGCAAGGGCGGCCGGGTGACCAAGGAGGACGTGGTTGCCGCCGTTGAAGCCAAGAAGAGCGCGCCAGCTGCTGCACCTGCTGCCAAGCCGGCCGCCGCACCTGCTGCCGCCGCACCGATGCTCGCTGCCGGTGATCGTGTGGAGAAGCGCGTGCCGATGACCCGCCTGCGCGCCAAGGTCGCCGAGCGTCTGGTTGAAGCCCAGTCCACCATGGCCCAGCTGACCACCTTCAACGAAGTGGACATGACCGAAGTCATGGCTCTGCGTTCGAAGTACAAGGATCTGTTCGAGAAGACCCATAACGGCGTGCGCCTGGGCTTTATGTCCTTCTTCGTCAAGGCCGCTGTCGAGGCGCTCAAGCGTCTGCCGGCGGTCAATGCCTCCATCGACGGCAATGACATCGTCTACCACGGCTATCAGGATATCGGCGTGGCCGTGTCCAGCGACCGTGGCCTGGTTGTGCCGGTGCTGCGTAACGCCGAGCTGATGAGCCTGGCCGAGATCGAAAACGGCATCGCCACCTTCGGCAAGAAGGCCAAAGAGGGCAAGCTGTCGATCGACGAAATGACTGGCGGTACCTTCACCATCACCAACGGCGGCACCTTCGGTTCGATGATGTCGACGCCGATCGTCAACCCGCCGCAAGCAGCCATCCTGGGGATGCATAACATCATCCAGCGTCCGATGGCCGTTAACGGTCAGGTGGTGATCCGTCCGATGATGTACCTGGCGCTGTCTTACGACCACCGCCTGATCGATGGTAAGGAAGCCGTGACCTTCCTGGTGACCATCAAGAACTTGCTGGAAGACCCGGCGCGTCTGCTGCTGGATATCTAAAAGCCAGTTTCTCCCACGGCGGCCCTCTCACCAGGGCCGTCCGGTTTATTCGAGAAGGAATACGTTATGACCCAGAAATTTGACGTGGTAGTCATCGGTGCCGGCCCTGGTGGCTATGTAGCGGCCATCAAAGCAGCGCAGCTTGGTCTGAAGACTGCCTGCATCGAGAAGTACCAGGACAAGGAGGGCAAGATTGCCCTTGGCGGTACCTGCCTGAACGTCGGCTGCATTCCGTCCAAGGCGCTGCTGGACAGCTCCTGGAAGTACCACGAAGCCAAGGAAGGCTTTGCCATTCACGGTATCGAGGCCAAGGGCGTCAGCATCGACGTGCCGGCCATGGTGGCGCGCAAGAACAGCATCATCAAG
>JBFHPI010000011.1:0-17669 GCA_041592855.1 Pseudomonas sp. | reverse complement strand
CTGCAGTGGCGCTGGATCATGGGGGCGGTTGCGGCCCTGGTGCCGGTGGCGATCGGCATGTGGTTTTTCGTCCTGCGCGAGTACCAGAAACAACGGGTCTTGACCTTTCTCAACCCGGAAAGCGATCCCCTGGGAAGCGGCTGGAACATCATCCAGTCGAAGGCCGCCATTGGCTCGGGCGGAGTCTGGGGCAAGGGCTGGCTGCTGGGCACCCAGTCCCATCTGGATTTTTTGCCGGAAAGCCATACCGACTTTATTATCGCGGTGCTGGCCGAGGAGTTCGGCCTGGTGGGCGTCTGTTTGTTACTGCTGTTGTACATGCTGTTGCTCGCGCGCTGCCTGATCATTACCGTGCAGGCGCAGACGCTGTTTGCCAAACTGCTGGCCGGCGCCTTGAGCATGACCTTCTTTGTCTATGTATTCGTCAACATCGGCATGGTCAGCGGCTTGTTGCCGGTAGTGGGGGTGCCGCTGCCATTGATCAGTTATGGTGGCACCTCGTTGATCACCCTGCTGGCGGGGTTCGGAATTCTAATGTCGGTCCACACCCATCGAAAGTGGATGACTCAGGCTTGATCGGGATAACAAGTGCAATGCAGAAACTAGGTGGTTGGTCGGTATCCAAAGCCTGTGGCCTGGCCTTGGCAGGCTTGTTGGGCTGGGGGCAGCACGCCGTGGCGGCGGATTATCAGCAGTCCGCGCAGGTGGCCGAGTTTATTGATGAAATGAGCCGTGACTATGGCTTTGTCAGCGAGCAGTTGCAGGAGCTGTTTGCCGGGGTGGAGCGCAAACAGGCGATTCTCGATGCCATTTCTCGGCCGGCCGAGCGGGTCAAGCCCTGGAGCGAATACCGGCCGATCTTTATCACCGATGCGCGCATCAGCCGCGGTGTGGAGTTCTGGAAGCAACACGAGGCGGCCCTGCAGCGCGCCGAAGCCGAATATGGCGTGCCGCCGCAGTTCATCGTCGCCATTATCGGCGTGGAAACCTTCTACGGTGGCAACACCGGTAGCTGGCGGGTGATGGATGCGCTGTCCACCCTGGCCTTTGACTACCCGCCGCGGGCGCCCTTTTTCCGCAAGGAGCTGCGCGAGTTTTTGATGTTGACCCGCGAGGAGCAGGTCGAGCCGCTCAGTCTCAAGGGCTCCTATGCCGGCGCCATGGGCCTGCCGCAATTCATGCCGAGCAGTTTCCGCGCCTATGCCGTGGACTTCGACGGCGATGGCCACATCAATATCTGGACCAATCCGGTGGATGCCATCGGCAGCGTCGCCAGTTACTTCAAGCAGCACGGCTGGCAGGCCGCCGGTCAGGTGGCCAGTCGTGCTCGCGTGCAGGGAGCTACCTTTGAACAGGGGCTGACTCAGGGCCTGGACCCGGTGAAAACCGTAGCCGAACTCAATGCCCTGGGCTGGAGCAGTGCAGACGCCCTGGCGGCGGATCTACCGGTCACCGCCTTTCGCCTGGAGGGCGCCGAGGGTGAAGAGTTTTGGCTGGGCTTGCCCAACTTCTACGTGATCACTCGCTATAACCGCAGCGTGATGTATGCCATGGCAGTCAATCAGCTGGCTGAACTACTGGTGACTGCACGGGGTGCCAATTGATGCCTAACCGCTCACTAAAACTGGCGGCTCTTGGGGGGCTGGCCCTGCTCTTGGCCAGCTGTTCCAGCACTCGGCCGCCACAGCCTGTGGCGCCGGTGGGGCAGCCCTCGGGCGGAATTTCCGGGCCGACCGATTACAGCCGGCCGAGCCGCGATGGCGCTCCCTGGTGGGATGTGGATGTATCGCGTATTCCTGACGCGGTACCGATGCCCCATTACGGCCCGGTCAAGGCCAGCCCCTACACGGTGTTCGGCAAGCAGTACTACCCGATCCAGGATGCGCGTCGCTATCAGGCCATCGGCCCGGCCTCCTGGTATGGCACCAAGTTTCATGGCCAGGCCACGGCTAACGGGGAAACCTACGATCTGTACGGCATGACTGCGGCGCACAAGACCCTGCCGTTGCCCAGCTATGTGCGGGTGACCAACCTGGAAAACGGCAAGAGTGCGGTGCTGCGGGTCAATGACCGTGGGCCTTTCTATTCCGACCGCATCATTGATCTGTCCTTTGCTGCGGCCAAGCGCCTGGACTTCGCCGAGAAAGGCACGGCGCGGGTCAAGGTCGAGGGCATCGATCCTCATGAGTGGTGGGCCCAGCAGGGTAAGCCGGTGCCCATGGTCCTGGCTGCGCCCAAGCAGGTGGGGCCGGTCACGGTCAGCGCCCAGCCTGTGGCGCAGCCGGTCGAACAGTACACGCCGCCCCCCCAGCAGCATGCAGCCGCCGTGCTGCCGGTGCAGATCGACGCAAAAAAAAACGCTTCAGTCGCAGTCTCTGGCCTGTATCTCCAGGTCGGAGCATTCGCCAACCCGGACGCTGCGGAGCTGCTCAAGGCCAAGCTGAACGATACGGTGAGTGCCCCGGTGTTCATCAGCTCAGTGGTACGCAACCAGCAGATCCTGCACCGCGTGCGCCTGGGGCCGCTGAGCAGCCAGGGCGAGGCTGAGCAGTTGCAGGACAGCCTGCGCCTGGCCAATCTGGGTCAGGCGGCTCTGGTCAAGGCGGATTGATCGGGCACTTATCCTTTTTTCGCTGGACTAAACAAGCAACCTGGCCGCCAATCGCGGCCCGGTGAATAAGCAACTTATGCCCATTGGGGCCTGTTCGACCATCAGCAATCTAGAGAGACGGATGAATATCACCAGCTTTGCGCAACGCGTTTTCCTGTCACTTGCCCTGCTCGGCACTCCGACTGTCTGGGCCAGTCAGCCGGCGATTCCTGCGCCGCCTCAGCTGGCTGCCAAGTCCTATGTATTGATGGATGCCGCCACCGGCAAGGTGCTGGTGGAAAACAACGGCGACCAGCGCCTGCCGCCTGCCAGCCTGACCAAACTGATGACCGCCTATATCGCCACGCTGGAGATCCGCAAAGGCAAGATCGGCGAGCAGGACCTGGTGCCCATCAGCGAACACGCCTGGCGTACCGGCGGGGCGGCTTCCGGTGGTTCCACCATGTTTCTGCCACTGAACAGCCAGGCCACGGTGGATGACCTGCTGCATGGCGTGATCATTCAGTCGGGTAACGACGCCAGTATTGCCCTGGCCGAGTACATCGCCGGCAGCGAGGATGCCTTCGCCGACATGATGAACGAAACCGCTGCGCGTCTGGGTATGACCAACAGCCATTTTATGAACGCCACCGGTCTGCCCCATCCCGAGCATTACTCCAGCGCCCATGACATGGCCATTCTGGCTCGCGCCATCATTGACGAGGACCAGGCACACTACGCCATCTATGCGCAGAAGGAATTTGTCTGGAACAACATCAAACAGGGCAATCGCAACCTGTTGCTGTGGCGTGACAAGACGGTCGATGGCCTGAAAACCGGGCATACCGAGGAAGCCGGTTATTGCCTGGTGGCTTCGGCGGTGCGTGATGGTGCGCGGATGATCACCTCCATCTTCGGCACCGCCAGCGAGTCGGCCCGTGCGGCCGAAACCCAGAAGCTGCTGACCTATGGCTTCCGCTTCTTTGAGTCGCGCACCTTCTACAAGCAAGGCCAGGAGCTGGCTCAGGCGCAGGTCTGGAAGGGTCAGACCCGTCAGGTCAAAGCCGGCCTGGGTAAGGACCTGAGTCTGACGCTGCCAAAGGGGCAGCTGGATAAGCTGCAAGCCGCGATGGTACTCAACCCTCAGCTTACTGCCCCCATTGCCCAGGGTGATGTGATCGGTAAGGTGGAAGTGAAACTGGGTGATGAGCTGGTTCACAGCGCCGACCTGATTGCCCTGGAAGCGGTTGAACAGGGCAGTTTCTTCCGCCGCCTGTGGGATAGCATCAGCCTGTTCTTCTACGGGCTGTTCAACTAACTGTCTTGGCCCGCGTCCATCCGTCGCGGGCCCTTTGGAGCGGGCCACAAGCCTCGACCGTTATGACCGATACCGACGTACAAGCCCCGAAAATCGAATTTCCCTGCGAGCGTTACCCGATCAAGGTGATCGGCACTGCCGGGGACGGTTTCTCTGATCTGGTGATCGAGGTGATCCAGCGCCATGCCCCGGATCTGGATGCCTCCACCCTGGTAATCCGCGACAGCCGCAATGGCAACTTTCTCTCGGTGCAGGTGCTGATCACCGCCACCAGCGTCGAGCAGCTGCAGGCCATCCATGTCGACCTGCGTGCCACCGGCCGCGTGCATATGGTGCTCTAGTGCCCGAACTGATCGTGCGCCAGCTGGGGTTGGCAGACTACTTGCCGACCCTGGACGCCATGCGCCGCTTGACCCTCGAGCGCGATGAACAGAGCCCTGACGAAATCTGGCTGCTGCAGCACCCCGCGGTGTTTACCCAGGGCCAGGCCGGCAAGGCCGAGCACCTGCTGGCACCTGGTGATATTCCGGTGGTGCAGGTCGAGCGCGGCGGCCAGGTCACCTATCACGGCCCCGGCCAGCTGGTGGCCTACCTGATGCTGGATTTGCGCCGCCTGCAGCTGGGCGTGCGTGAGCTGGTCACCGCCATGGAGCAGAGCCTGGTGGATGTGTTGGCCAGTTACGGCATCGCTGCGGCGCCCAAGGCCGATGCCCCGGGTGTTTATGTGGCGGGCGACAAGATTGCCTCCCTGGGCCTGCGGGTCAGCCGCGGCTGCTCCTTCCATGGCCTGGCGCTGAACGTCGATATGGACATGACGCCCTTCCAGCGCATCAATCCGTGCGGCTATGCCGGGCTGAAGATGGTTCAATTGCGCGACTTGCTCGCCACGCCGCCTGCGCTCGACGAGGTGGCGCAGCGCCTGGAGCAGGCGCTGCGCAAGAAGCTGGGCTACGAATAAAGCCGGCTTTTTCGGTGCGCACGGCGCACCCCAGGGGTTTGGCGAGTCTCGGGGATCAGCTCAGGTTCAGCGCCGGAATCAGGCTGGTATCGATATCCTGCCCAGGCACCGGGACCGGGGCGGCCAGGCCCAGGTTGTTCTTCTCGAACACCCGGTCGGCGCGGTAGCTGGAGCGCACCAGCGGGCCGGCGGCGACCTCCATAAAGCCCTTGGCCAGGCCAATATCGCGAAAGCGATTGAACTCTTCCGGGCTGACCCAGCGCTGCACCTTCAGGTGGTTACGGGTGGGTTGCAGGTACTGGCCCAGGGTGAGGATATCCACATTGATGGCGCGCAGGTCATCCATGGTCTGCAGCACTTCTTCGTCCGTTTCCCCCAGGCCCAGCATCAGGCTGGTCTTGGTCAGCACATCCGGACGATGGCGCTTGGCGTGAGCCAGTACGTTCAGGGTCTTCTCGTAACCGGCACGGGGGTCGCGTACCTCATGGGTCAGGCGCTTGACCGTCTCGACGTTCTGGGCGAACACCTCAAGGCCGGAGTCCACGACCTTCTCGATAGCCGACAGGTCGCCGTCGAAGTCCGGGGTCAGGGCTTCCACCACCACTTGCGGGGTGTTTTCCTTGATGGCGCGCACGCAGGCGGCGTAGTGGGCGGCGCCGCCGTCATCCAGGTCGTCACGATCCACCGAGGTCAGCACGATATAGCGCAGCGCCATCAGCTCCACCGACTTGGCGGTATTCTGCGGCTCTTCCAGATCCAACCAGCCGTTGGGGTTGCCGGTGTCCACCGCGCAGAAGCGACAGGCGCGGGTGCACACCGAACCCATCAGCATGATGGTGGCGGTGCCGTTGGACCAGCACTCGCCCATGTTCGGGCAATGCGATTCCTGGCACACGGTGCTCAGGCGATGTTCGCCGACATTGCGCTTGACCGCCTCGAAACGGCTGCCGCCCGGCGCCTTGACCCGCAGCCACTTGGGTTTGGGCTCGAATACCTGGGGCTCACTGGATGCGCGACGTTTCTGGCCGTCCTTGATCGCGGTGATGCCCTGAATGGTGCGGAATTTTTCGCCGCTGGCGACGGTTTTAGGCGGGGAGGTATCGGACATCGGCTATCTGGGCTCCGGTAGAGGCTCCGTGGACGAGGCGGCTTGTGGCCGCCGCGCAGTCTATCACAGAAGCTGACTGCACGGTCGACGCGGGGCTCAGCGGTTACGCAGTTGCTTGAGCAGGGCTTCGTTGGGATAGCCGTCGGCTGGCCAGTTCAGCTGCAGTTGCAGGGCGCGAATGGCCTTGCGCGTATTGGCGCCGATAATGCCGTCTGCTGGGCCTGGGTCGAAACCGTTCTGGGCCAGTCGTTCCTGCAACTCGACCCGCTCGCTACGGCCGAGTTGACGGTCACCACGGGGCCAGGCGGCCTGTACGCCGGGGTTGCCATCCAGGGCATCGCTGAGCAGCCCGATGGCCAGGGCGTAGGAGGTCGAGTTGTTGTACTTGAGGATGCTGCGGAAATTGTTCAGCAGCAGGAAGGCCGGGCCACGGTGCCCAGCGGGGAGGAACAGGGTGGCCAGGCTCTGCTCCTTGGCCTTGGTCGCTCTGATCGGGTTGACCCCCAGTGCACGCCATTCGCTCAGGCTGCGGCGGATTTCCGGGTCGGCCAGAGCGTAGTCGAAACCGGCTGGCAGGCTGACTTCAAAGCCCCAGGGCTGGCCATTTTCCCAGCCGGATGCCTGCAGGTAGTGCGCGGCCGATGCCAGGGCGTCGGGGGTGGAGTTCCACAGATCGCGGCGGCCGTCGCCATCAAAGTCGACCGCATGCTGGTTGAAGGTGGTCGGCATAAATTGGGTTTGCCCCATAGCCCCCGCCCAGGAGCCGATCAGCCCCTGGGTCGGGCCGTCGCCGGCTTGCAGGATCTGCAGGGCTGCCAGCAGCTGGCTGCGCCAGAACACCTGGCGGCGGCCATCGTAGGCCAGGGTGGCCAGGGAGCGGATCACGTTATGGCTGCCGATATTGCTGCCGTAATTGCTTTCCAGGCCCCAGATGGCGATCAGCACCTCATGATCGACGGCATAGGCGCTGCGAATGGCTTTCAGGGTTGGGCGGTGCTGCGCCTTGAGCAGGCGGCCCTGGGCGATGCGCGAGACGGACACCGCGCCGTCGATATAGTCCCAGACCGGGCGCGTGAACTCCGGCTGGCTGTTATCGGCAGCGATGACTTTGGGGTCTGGGGTGATTCCGGCGAAGGTGCGGTCAAACAGCTCGGCATCAATGCCAGCGGCGATGGCATCGCTGCGCAGCAACATGCGCCATTCGGCAAAGCTCAGCAGCGGCTCCGGTGTCGGCTTGCGGCTCACCTCGGCGGCTGGGCTGGCGGGGGCGGGGTTGCTGGTGATGGCTGCGACGGCCAGTGGCTGCGCGGGGACTTCGGCGCACGCGCTGAGCAGGATTAGGACGCAGGCCGTGGCGGTGTTGATCAGGCCACGAAGAAACAGATGAGGCATGGCGGTCTCGGCAGGTTTTGCAGGCCGCTACCTTAGCATGAAAGGTCGCCCGGGCGAGCTGTGCTGGGTGTTCACGCCGCCTGAAAGAACGAAGCCTCCCAGTTTTGCTGGGAGGCTTCACGGCGGTAGCTGCCTTTGCCTTTGGCCGGTTTTTCCTGCCGACAACGAAACAGGGGTTGGGCGACCAGGGACTTGGCCCGGTTGGGTTTCTTGCGCGACTTGGCCATGGGTTTTCTCCGTGGGGTGGATAGGGCGTCGCGCGGATAATGCGCCTGTGGCGGGCAAATGTGTAGGGGCTTGGGCAGGGGGGCGGCGCGCTCTAGGAGGTCAGGCGCAGGCGCTGGCCGCAGATGGCCAGGGTCAGTAGGCTCAAGCCACTCCAGGGATCGCCCGGTGCCTGGCCCTTGATCTGTGCGTCGATCTGTTGGGCATCCTGCAGCAGCCGCGCCCAGCGGGTGGCCGAGTGGCGTTGCAGGGCCTTGCTGACCAGGGGGCGGCGCTTATCCCAGACCGGCGGGCGGGCTGCGCTGAAGGCTTTCTCCAGGGGCGTACCCTGGCTGTACTGCTGGGCAATGCTGGCCAGCAGGCGTACCTCGCGGGCCAGAGCCCAGAGAATCACAGGAGCCTCCACGCCTTCGCCACGCAACCCCTCGAGCATTCGCAGGGCATGGCTGGCTTCACCATTCAGGGCGCAGTCGATCAGGCCGAACACATCGAAGCGGGCGCTGTCTGAGACCGCGGCCTGTACCGTGGCCAGGTCAACCTGATTGCCTTCAGCCAATAGTTTGAGCTTCTCGATTTCCTGGGCGGCGGCCAGCAGGTTGCCTTCCACGCGGATGCTGATCATGTCCACCGCTTCGGCACTGGCACTGAGGCCGGCCTGGCTCAGGCGCTGGCGAATCCACTGCGGCAACTGGCCGGCGTCCACCGGCCAGATCTGCAGAAACTGGCAATTGGCCCCATCGATCAGGGTTTTCGCCCATTTGCTTTTCTGGGTGGTGCCATCCAGTTTCGGCAGGCTGATCAGCAGCACGGTGTCTTCGGCCGGGCGGCCCAGGTATTCCAGCAATGCGGCACCCTTGTCGCTGGGTTTGCCGGTGGGCATACGCAGTTCCAGCAGGCGCTTTTCGGCGAACAGCGAAAGGCTGGCGCCGGCCTGTAGCAGGTGGCCCCAGTCGAACTGGTTGTCGGCATTGAATACCTGGCGCTCGCTGAAGCCCTGCTGGCGGCAGGCCGTGCGAATGGCATCGCAGGCTTCCTGGCAGAGCAGGGGTTCATCCCCGCTGACCACATAGACAGGTGCCAGGTTGCCCTGCAGATGTTTGCCAAGCTGGGCCGGATTGAGCTTCATGCGCTGAGCTTTAGGGGTGAGGCAAGGGCTGCTTGCGCAGCCCTTGAGCCTTATTGCACGGGGAAGGCTTGGATGGGCGATTGCTGCGGCTGGGCGGCCTGCTGCTGGCGCGCGGCCTCCAGGGCCTTGGCTTCGGCCTGGGCCTTGGCTTCAGCGGCCTGCTGCAGCTGTTCAAGCTGCTCGGGGGTGATGTTCTGCAGGCGCAGAACCAGCTGCTGGATCAGCTCGCGGCGCATCTCGCTGCGTACCTGGGCGGCTTCCTGATCGTTACCGATCAGGTTGTTGCTGTCCTGGGCATAGAACCCCTGAACTTGCACGCTATCACTGAGCAGCAGCATATTCTTTTGGCCGCGGATTTCGTAATCCAGGTCCAGGTTCAGCTCATACTCGGCGGTGCGCGCCGAGCTGGTAAAGCTTGCGGCGCGACGTTTTTCGTCCTCGCGGGTCAGGTTCAGGCGATAAGGCGCGCCGGGGTAGACCCGTACGCCATTGTTCTGCAGCACCTCGCGCACCTCGTTGAGGGTTTCGCCATAGGCGTTGCGCGCGCTGACATTGAGCTCCTTGAGGGCCAGGTCGGCAGTCGCGCCGCCGGTGCCGCGCAGCTGGAAACCACAGGCTCCGAGCAGGGTGGCCAGGCCGATTACCAACAGATTCCGTTTGATCATGTTATTCCCCTTGGCGAACACTCCGGCACGCTTTGCATGCGTGCCGGGTTTTTATCAGTTGGCGACAATATTGACCAGCTTGCCCGGCACGACTATGACCTTGCGAATCGCCAGGCCTTCGGTAAAGCGCTGCACGTTCTCGTTGGCGCGGGCGGCGGCCTCGACTTCTTCGCGGCTGGCGGCGGCCGGAACGATGATCTCGCCGCGCAGCTTGCCGTTGACCTGTACCACCAGGGTCAGGCTGTCCTGCACCAGGGCGCTTTCATCGACCTGGGGCCACTGGGCGTCGATGATGGCTTCTTCATGGCCCAGCTCCAGCCACAGCTGATGGCTGATATGCGGGGTGATGGGCGCCAGCAGCAGGGCCACGGCTTCCAGGCCTTCCTGCAGCAGGGCGCGATCCTGATTGTCGCTGCTGGGCGCTTTTTCCAGCACATTCATCAGGGTCATCACCTGGGCAATGGCGGTGTTGAACTTGTGGTGCTGACCGATATCGTTACTGGCCTGCTTGATCGCCAGGTGGATGGCGCGGCGTACCTCTTTCTGGATATCGCTGAGCGTATCGCTGCGCAGTGCGCCCGGCAGGCCGGCGTTGACGTGAGCCTGAGCCAGGCGCCAGACACGGCGCAGGAAGCGGCTGGCACCCTCGACGCCGGAGTCGGACCACTCCAGGCTCATATCCGGTGGTGAGGCGAACATCATAAACAGGCGGCAGGTGTCGGCGCCGTAGGCATCGATCATGGCCTGGGGGTCGACGCCATTGTTCTTCGACTTGGACATCTTCTCGGTGCCGCCGATTTCCACCGGCAGGCCATCGGACTTCAGCTTGGCGCTGATGACCTTGGCTTTGCTGTCACGCTCCAGCTCGACGTCGGCCGGGTTGAACCAGTCCTTGCCGCCGTTTTCCAGGGTGCGGTAGTAGGTCTCGGCGACCACCATGCCCTGGGTCAGCAGGTTCTTGAACGGTTCATTCGAGCTGACCAGGCCTTCGTCGCGCATCAGCTTGTGGAAGAAGCGCGCGTACAGCAGGTGCAGGATGGCGTGCTCGATGCCGCCGATATACTGATCCACCGGCAGCCAGTGGTTGGCCGCCTCCGGATCGACCATGCCGCCGGTGTATTGCGGCGAGGCATAGCGGGCGTAGTACCAGGACGACTCGACAAAGGTGTCCATGGTGTCGGTTTCACGCTTGGCCGGCGCGCCGCATTTCGGACAGCTGCACTGGTAGAACTCGGGCATTTTCGCCAGCGGGCTGCCGGCGCCGTCCGGTACCACGTCTTCCGGCAGCACCACCGGCAGCTGGTCCTCGGGAACAGGGACATCGCCACAGCTGTCGCAGTGGATGATCGGGATCGGGCAGCCCCAGTAGCGCTGGCGGCTGATGCCCCAGTCGCGCAGGCGGAACTGGGTCTTGCGCGCGCCGTGGGCGCTGGCTTCCAGGTCGGCGACGATGGCGTCGAAGGCGGCAGTGAAGTCCAGGCTGTCGTATTTGCCGGAGTTGATGGTGGTCAGGCCGGCCTTGTCGGCGTACCAGTCCTGCCACTCGCTGGCGCTGAATGCCTTGCCTTCGCCGGCATAGACCTGCTTGATCGGCAAAGCGTATTTGCCCGCGAATTCGAAGTCGCGCTCGTCATGGGCCGGCACGGCCATCACCGCGCCTTCGCCATAGCCCCACAGCACGTAGTTGGCGACGAATACCGGCAGCTTGTCGCCGGTCAGCGGGTGAATAACGAACTGGCCGGTGGCCAGGCCCTTCTTCTCCATGGTGGCCATATCGGCCTCGGCCACGGAACCGGCCTTGCACTCGGCGATAAAGGCGGCAATCGCCGGATTGCTTTCTGCGGCGCGCTGGGCCAGCGGGTGCTCGGCGGCCACGGCCACGTAGGTGGCGCCCATCAGGGTGTCGGGGCGGGTCGAGTAGACCTTGAGCTGGCCTTCCACACCGATGCTGGCAACGTCGTAGTCGAAGACGATGTCAGCACCGAAGCTCTTGCCGATCCAGTTGCGCTGCATGGTCTTGACCTGCTCGGGCCAGCCATCCAGCTCGTCCAGGCTGCTCAGCAGCTCTTCGGCGTAGGCGGTGATCTTGAAGTAGTACATGGGGATTTCGCGCTTCTCGATCAGCGCGCCAGAGCGCCAGCCGCGGCCGTCGATGACTTGTTCGTTGGCCAGCACGGTCTGGTCAACCGGGTCCCAGTTCACCGTGCCGTTCTTGCGGTAGATCACACCCTTCTCGAACAGGCGGGTGAACAGCCACTGTTCCCAGCGGTAGTAGTCCGGCTTGCAGGTGGTGACTTCGCGGGTCCAGTCGATGGCCAGGCCCAGGGATTTGAGCTGGGTCTTCATGTAATCGATGTTTTCGTAAGTCCACTTGGCCGGTGCGACCTTGTTCTTCATCGCGGCGTTTTCCGCCGGCATGCCAAAGGCGTCCCAGCCCATGGGCTGCAGCACGTTCTTGCCCTGCATGCGCTGGTAGCGGGCGATCACATCACCAATGGTGTAGTTGCGCACATGGCCCATGTGCAGCTTGCCGCTCGGGTAGGGGAACATCGACAGGCAATAGAAGGTGTCCTTGCCTGGCTGCTCGCTCACTACAAAGGATTTCTGCGCGTCCCAGTGGGACTGCGCGGCGGCTTCGATCTCGCGGGGCTGATACTGTTCGTGCATGGCTACCGGCGCTAAAAATAGGGGCTTGCGGAAAGCGCCGTAGCATACATGACCCCCCCTTGGTGAGGGAAACCCTGATTGTGCCCGGCCCGCCCCCTGCCGTTGGTCGCGGCGCCCTGCCGTGCGGTTGCTGGCCGCTAAGCTTGCTGTAGGGCCTGGGTAAACGGGCCGTGTGCGAGGTGTTTGATGGTCGAGTTGCTGCGTGCGGGGGACTCTGGCGGGCTTTATGAGCGACTGTTGCAGCGCCTGGCTCTGGCGCTGGATGAGGCCGAGGGCTTGAGTCAGTTTAGCGGCGAGGCGGGCCTGGAACTGGAGCTGCGTGGGCTGACCTCGGCGGAGCTGGAATTGATCCATGCCTACCTCAACCGTGACCTGGACTGGCTGCGCGGCTGGCATGCCGCTGCCCGGGAAATGGCGCAACTGCGTCAGTTGCCGGCACAGCGTTCACGGCTTGGGCGCACAGGTGTTCGTCCGAGCAAGGCCAAGCCCCTGCTCAAACGGCGTATGCAGCTTTGTTGTGCCCTGTGTGGTGCCCTGGCCGGCTGGCGCAATGGCGTCGGCGTGCAGGCCTGTACGGTATGTGGTTCACAGCTGTTTAGGGCGAGCAATTCGCGTTAGCAGCCTGTTAGGCTTGCGGCATCCTGGAGGTGCCCATGCCGATTCGTTATTACCTTAAACAACTGTTGCTGCCGCCGGGCGTGTTGCTGCTGCTCTTGCTGCTGGGCTGGTGCCTGCGCAAGCGCTTTCCGCGGCTGGCCCTGGCGTGCCTGCTGCTTGGCTTCTCTGGTTTGTGGCTAAGCAGTCTGCCGATTGTGGTGCAGCAGGGCGCGCGCTGGCTGGAAAGCGAGCCGGCCCTGAGCCAGGCGCAGTGGCCAGGCCTGGCTGAGCGCGCGGAGGTGATCGTGCTGCTGGGTGGTGGGCGAGAGCAGGGTGATCCGGGTTGGGGTGGCGATCAGCCCAGTCTGCTGGCGTTGGAGCGGGTGCGTTATGCCGCGCGTCTGGCCAGGGCCTCGGGCTTGCCGCTGCTGACTTCTGGCGGCCTGCATTACGATCAGCCGCCCAGTGAGGCGGCGCTGATGGCGAGCGTGCTGGCCAAGGACTATGGCCTGGCGGTGCGCTGGCAGGAGGGCGCCAGCCGCACCACCTGGGAAAATGCCCTGTATAGCGCCACCCTGCTGCAGCAGGAAGGGATCAGACGGGTGGTGCTGGTGACCCAGGCCTGGCACATGCCGCGGGCGCGCTGGTGTTTCGAGCAGATGGGGCTGGAGGTGGTGGTGGCGCCCGTGGGTTTTCTCGGCGTGGCCCATGGGCGTCCGGCAGGCGGCTGGTTGCCGGAGAGCAAGGCGCTGTGGCAGAGCGGTCTGTTGCTCAATGAGGCGCTCGGCCTGATGCTTTATCCGTTGGCCTACGGCCAGCCATAGGCTTAAGCCTGCTGAGCCTTAGGGTGCGCTGTGCGCACCAACTTCCCAGTCAATTGCGCAAGCTGACAGCAAGGTGCTTGCATCCGGTGCGCACGACGCACCCTACAGTGTCTTGGCCATGCGGCTGGCCAGCAGGGTCCAGCCCAGAATCAGACCGCACAGAATCAGCAGCGGCCAGGCGCGCCAGCGCAGGTAGGGGGTCAGCCCCTGCATCGGGGTGACCTGGCCATGCAGGACGCCTTGTTCGAATTGCGGCAGTTGCTGGCTGATGCGGCCGAAGGGGTCGATCAGGGCAGTGACCCCGTTATTGGTGCCGCGAATCATCCAGCGTCCCGCCTCCAGGGCGCGCATCTGGGCCATCTGCAGGTGCTGCAGGGGGCCGATGGAGCGACCGAACCAGGTGTCGTTGCTGATGGTCAGCAGCAACTCGCTCTGCGCGGCCAGGCCGGCGGCAAACTCCGGGTAGACCACTTCGTAGCAGATATAGGCGGCAATCCGGTAACCCTGGGCCTGCAGTAGCGGTTGTTCGCTGGAGCCGCGGGCAAAGTCGGACATGGGCAGGTCGAAGAAGGCGATCAGCCCGCGCAGCACCTCCTGCAGCGGCACGTATTCGCCGAAGGGCACCAGCTTCTGCTTGAGGTAGTCGCCGCTGCCCTGACCGACCACGCTGATGCCATTGTAGTAACGCGGCTCGCCCCGTTCATTGGCCTGACGGATGGGCACGCCGGTGATCAGGGCGGCCTGGCGCTCATTGGCGAGGCGGCCCATGGCGTCCAGATAGCCCAGGGCGTGCTCCTTGAGTACAGGCACGGCAGTTTCCGGCCAGACGATCAGGTCGCTGCGCGGGGCGTTGAGGGTCAGGTCGCGGTACAGCAGTAGCTGCGCATTGAGCTGGGCCGGGTCCCACTTGAGGTTCTGTTCGACATTGCCCTGCATGGCCGTGACACTGAGCGGCTGGCCGGCGGCCTGGGTCCAGGCGCGATCCTTGAGCGCCAGGCCGCTGACCCAGGGGGCCAGCAACAGAAGCACGGCTGCCGTACAGAACGCTTTGTGCTGGCGCAGGCGTGGCAGATTGACCAGCAGGGCCGCGCTCAGGGCCAGAACAAAGGACAGCAGCCAGACGCCACCCACCGGCGCCAGGCCTGCCAGGGGGCCGCCCAGCTGGCTGTAGCCGGCGTAGAGCCAGGGGAAACCAGTGAGCAACCAGCTGCGCAAGGCCTCCTGGGCCAGCCAGAAGGCGGCGAAGGCCAGGGCGTCGGCCAGGGGCGCTTCCACCCGGCGCAGCCAGCGTGCCCACAGCCAGGCCGTCAGGGCGAACAGCAGACCGAGGCCGGCGACAAACAGCAGGGTCAGAAAGGCGGCCAGGGGCGGCGAGGCAGAGCCGTAGTCGTGGATGCTGACATAGACCCAGCTGGTGCCGGCCAGAAACAGGCCGAAGCCATAGCACCAGCCGCGCAGTGCCGCCTGGCGAGGCAGCAGGTCGCGCAGGCCCAGGTAGAACAGGGCGATACTGAGCAGGGCCAGGGGCCAGAGATCGAAGGGGGCGAGGGCCAGTGGAGTGATGGCGCCAGCGGCCAGGGCGATCAGATGGCCGGGCCAGCCGGGTTGCGTGATCCAGCGCATGGTGCGTCCTTGAGCGGGGATTCTGGCCGGCAAGGGTACTGCAAAGACGGGATAAGAGGGTAGGCTGGTCAGCCAGGGTGGATGGTCGCGGCCATCCACCCTGCACATGCTGCGTTGTGGCGTGGTTTAGCGGCTGATCGGCGACAGGCGCAGCAAATGGATGCGACGGCTGTCGGCATTCAGCACGCGGAAGCGGAACTCGCCGATCTCGGTCACTTCGTTGCGCTTGGGCAGGTGGCCGAAGGCGCTCATCACCAGGCCGCCGACGGTGTCGAACTCGTCATCGGAAAACTCGGTGTCGAAGGCTTCGTTAAAGCTGTCGATGGGGGTCAGGGCCTTGATCAGAAAGTCGCCTGAGGGCAGCGGCTTGACGTAGCTGTCTTCCTCCACGTCGTGCTCATCCTCGATATCGCCGACGATCTGCTCCAGCACGTCCTCGATGGTGACCAGGCCGGCCACGCCACCGTATTCGTCGATGACCACGGCCATATGGTTGTGGTTGGCGCGGAATTCGCGCAGCAGCACGTTGAGGCGCTTGGATTCGGGCACGAAGGTGGCGGGGCGCAGCAGGTCCTTGATATTGAAACCGGGCTGGTCGGCCTCAAGGATCAGCGGCAGCAGATCCTTGGCCAGGAGGATGCCAATCACATCGTCCAGGCTCTCGCCGACAACCGGGTAGCGCGAGTGGGCGGCTTCGATGATCGAGGGCAGGAATTCCTTGGGTTGCTGGCCGGCCTTGATGCTGATCATCTGCGAGCGCGGCACCATGATGTCGCGTACCTGCAGGTCGGCCACCTGGATGGCGCCCTCGACAATGGCCAGGGCCTCGCTGTCGAGCAGTTTGTTCTGGTGGGCCTCGCGCAGCACCTCCAGCAGTTCTTGACGATTCTTGGGCTCATGAGCAAAAGCCTGGGTCAGTCGGTTGAACCAGGACTTCTGCTCGTTGCTCGATCGGTCTTCGCTCATGGTGGTTACTCAGGAACCTTTTTTGATGTCAGTTGGGAAATCAGTCGTGGTCGGCATAGGGGTCGGGATGCCCCAGTTCGGCAAGCAATGTACGTTCCAGCGCTTCCATTTCCTCGGCCTCGGCGTCAAGGATATGGTCGTAACCGAGCAGGTGCAGGCAGCCGTGGATGACCAGATGAGCCCAATGGGCCTCCAGGTTTTTGCTCTGTTCCTGGGCTTCGCGCACCACTACGGGTACACAGATCACCAGATCGCCCAGCAAGGGGATATCCAGCAATTCGTCCGGCACGTCGGCGGGGAAGGACAGCACATTGGTGGCATAGTCGCGCTGGCGGTAGGTGTGGTTGAGTTCGCGGCCCTCGGCCTCGTCCACCAGGCGAATGGTCAGCTCGGAGTCAGCCGTGCGCTGGCGCAGGGCGAGTGTGCACCAGGTGCGAAACTGGGCTTCGCTCGGCATGTCTGGCGCGCTGCTGGCAAGCTGCAGGTCAAGCTCAAGCATTGGGCTCATCCTGCTCGTCGATCAGCTTGCCGTGCATGCGGCTGTCGTAGCGCTCGTAGGCTTCGACGATGCGCTGTACCAGGGGGTGGCGCACCACGTCCTTGGGCTTGTAGTGGGTAAAGCTGATACCCGGCACCTCACGCAGCACGTCGATCACATGGGTCAGGCCGCTCTTGGTGCCGCGGGGCAGGTCGACCTGGGTGATATCGCCGGTGATCACCGCGGTGGAGCCGAAGCCGATGCGGGTGAGGAACATCTTCATCTGTTCCAGGGTGGTGTTCTGGCTTTCGTCGAGGATGATAAAGCTGTTGTTCAGGGTGCGTCCGCGCATATAGGCCAGCGGCGCGACCTCGATCACCTGCTTCTCGATCAGCTTGGCCACCTGCTCGAAACCGAGCATTTCATACAGGGCGTCGTACAGCGGGCGCAGATAGGGGTCGATCTTCTGCGACAGGTCGCCGGGAAGAAAGCCGAGCTTCTCGCCGGCTTCCACCGCCGGGCGCACCAGGAGGATGCGACGAATCTGCTCGCGCTCCAGAGCATCCACGGCGCAGGCCACCGCCAGGTAGGTCTTGCCGGTGCCGGCCGGGCCGATGCCGAAGTTGATGTCGTGTTCAAGGATGGCCTTGACGTAGCGCTGCTGGTTCGGCCCGCGGGGGCGGATCAGGCCCTTGCGCGTGCGCAGGGTGACGCTGGGCTCGGCGCTGGGGTTGACCATCTCTTCAACGCCGGATTCCTGCAGGAACAGGTGGACCATGTCCGGCGACAGCTCCGTGCTCTGGGTTTCCCGGTAAAGGCGCTGCAGCAGCTGTTCGGCGGCCTTGGTCTTGTCATGGGCGCCGAGCAGTTCGAACTGGTTGCCACGGTTGCGGATCTCGATGCCCAGGCGCTGCTCGATCAGGCGCAGGTGTTCGTCGAGTTGGCCGCACAGGTTGGCGAAACGACGGGCGTCGAAGGGTTCGAGGATAAAACGCAGGGGAGCTGTGGGTGTGTTCAAGGTCGTGTGATGGCCGCCAGTCGGCTGGGGTGGTGGGCGAAGAATAACGCCAGGTGTCGGGATGGGAAAGCTCGCTTTGTCAGACTTTAGCCGCGCCTTATAACGCACAGGCTG
>JBFHPI010000010.1:0-17718 GCA_041592855.1 Pseudomonas sp. | reverse complement strand
GTGCGCACAGCGCACCCTACAGGCTACAGGGCGCGGCTGCTGCGCAGGCTTTGCTCGTACTGGCTGCGGTAGAGCTTGGCGAAGCCGTGCAGCACCGGCATCACCACCGCCCAGATAGCCCCGATCAACAGCAGGCTCTGCCAGGTGCCATAGGGCAGGCCGACCCCGGCGATCTGTGCGCCGCCGTAGTAGGACAGCGGCGCGGCGATGGCCCCCAGCAGGCTGCCGCGCCACCAGGGTTGCGCAGTCCAGGCCAGGCAGTGATTGAGCGTGGTGGCCCGCAGCAGCCACAGGCTGGCCAGCCAGAGCGGGATCAGGGTGCGCGGCTGGCCAAAGTCGAAGACGCCGAGGTTGAGCAGGAAACTGTCCAGGGCGCTGCCGGCGATAAACACGCTGGCCAGCAACTTGCCTTCCGCTGCCCAGCTGCTGGTCCACAGCAAATGCACCGCCAGTATCGGCAGCAGGACCAGCAGCCACAGGCTGTCGCCACCGAACACGCAGGCGAACCAGCCAAGCTGGAACAGCAGGGTGTTGGCGATCATCTTCGGCAGCTGTGCAGGCATAAATGGGGTCCTTGGTGGGCTGGGCAGGCTTAGGCAAAATGGCCCAGCAGGGGTTCCGGTTTGGCGGCCGGCTTGGCCAGCAGCAACTGAGCCGTGCCGATGGTGCGCTCGATAAAGCCGCCTTCGCAGTAGCACAGGTAGAACTCCCACAGGCGATAGAAGTAGTCGTCGTAACCGAGCTGCTCGAGATTATGCCGGGCCTGGCGCAGGTTGTCGTGCCACAGGCGCAGGGTGCGGGCGTAGTGCAGGCCGAAGTCTTCCATATGGTGCAGGTTCATATCGGTCTTGGCGGTGACGATCTCCAGCATCTTGTTCACCGAGGGCAGGGCGCCACCGGGGAAGATATAGCGCTGGATAAAATCGACCGCATTTTTCGCCTGTTCGTAACGCTGATCACGGATGGTAATGGCCTGCAACAGCATCAGTCCGTCGGGCTTGAGCAGGTTGGCGCACTGCTGGAAGTAGGTGGGCAGGAAACGGTGGCCCACGGCTTCGATCATCTCGATGGACACCAGCTTGTCGTACTGCCCGCCCAGGTCGCGGTAGTCCTCCAGCAGCAGGGTGATCTGGCCTTCCAGGCCCAGTTCCTTGACCCGCCGCTCGGTGTAGGCGAACTGCTCCTTGGACAGGGTGGTGGTGGTGACCTTGCAGCCATAGTGGCTGGCGGCGTAGATGGCCATGCTGCCCCAGCCGGTACCGATCTCCAGCAGGTGGTCGGTGGGTTTGAGCGCCAGCTTCTGGCAGATGCGCTCGAGCTTGTTCAGCTGGGCCTGCTCCAGACCCTCATCGGCGCCTTTGAACATGGCCGCCGAGTACATCATGGTCGGGTCGAGAAACTGCTCGAACAGCTCGTTGCCCAGGTCATAGTGGGCCGAGATATTGCGTCGCGAGCCTTTGCGGGTATTGCGATTGAGCCAGTGCAGGCCCTGCACCAGGGGGCGGCCGAGGCGAGCCAGGCCACCCTCCATGGCGTCCAGCACCTCCAGGTTGCTGACAAACACGCGAATCACTGCGGTCAGGTCCGGGGTGCTCCAGTAACCGTGGATATAGGCCTCGCCCGAGCCGATCGAACCATTGCTGGCCACCAGGCCCCACACGGCCGCATCCAGCACCCGGATTTCGGCGCTGAGGCTGGAGTGGGGGTCACCGAACTCCATGCGTTCGTCTCCCTCGATCACCACCAGCTGGCCATAGCGCAACTGCTTGAGCTGACGCAGCACGGCGCGGCGCAGCAGGCTGGCGCCAATACCGCTGCCGGCGCGGACGCTGTTTTTCGCGGAAACAAGGCTAGAGCTTTTCATGGGGCACTTCCTTCGACACAGAGCGGGCGACGCGGAACTCACCTTCGGCGGCCCGGTGGCTGAACAGGGGGATGCGTTTAAGCAGCAGGCGCAACGCCTGCCAATAGATGGCGGCGACGGTCTTGCCGGTCATCCAGGGGAAACTGAGCAGATAGCGGTGCAGGCTGGCGCGACTCAATTCAGTGCGCTGCAGGCTGAGGCTGGCGTCGAAGACTTTTTCCTCGCCGTTCCAGTCGGCCATATGAATGCCGATGCGCTCGCCAACCAGGCCAAAACTCATGCGGTACTCCAGCTCCCGGGGCAGAAAGGGCGAGACATGGAAGGCCTTGGCCACGGCGAAGTGTTGGTGGCCCGTGCCCTGGGCCGGCAGAACGTAGTGATAGCGTTCGCCCCAGGGTGTATTGCTCACTTCGCAGAGAATCGCCGCCAGTCGGCCGTCGGCTTCATGGCAGTAGAAGAAGCTGGCCGGGTTGAAACTCAGGCCCCAGCTGCGCGGCTGGGTGAGCAAACCGATATGACCCAGGGGCGTATAGCCCAGTGCTTCGGCGACCCGTTGGCGCACGGCATCGATCAGCTTGATGCCGGCTTGGGTGAATTGCGGCAGGTAATCCGTTTCGCGAAAGCCGAAAGGGGCAAAGCGGCCACTGCCGGCAAGCGGCGAGAGCCCCAGTACGGCGTCCTGCTCGCTCAGGTCGAGGTAGAGCAAACCCATGCGATAGCGGAAGTTGTGCAGGCGCGGGGCAAAGCGCCGGTGCTGCACCCAGCCGCTGTACAGGGCACTGTTCATCACAGCGCCTCGCCAAATTCGCGGGCCACGCGCAGGGCGCTGACCACGCCGTCTTCGTGGAAGCCATTGGCCCAGTAGGCACCGCAGAAGTAACTGTGGTTGGCGCCGAGCAGCTCTTCCCAGCGCGCCTGGGCGGCCATGCCGGCCAGACTGTATTGTGGGTGGGCGTAGGTATAGCGGGCCAGGATCTTGCTCGGGTCGATGGCGGCGGTCTGGTTCAGGCTGACGCAGAAGGTGGTGTCGCTCTGGATGCCTTGCAGGATATTCATGTTATAGGTTACCGCTGCCGGCTGATCCAGCGGCCCGCCTAGGCGATAGTTCCAGCTGGCCCAGGCCAGCTTGCGGCTTGGCAGCAGGCGGGTATCGGTGTGCAGCACCACATCGTTGTCGGCATAGGGCAGTGCGCCGAGGATGTCCTGCTCGATGCGCGTGGGTTCAGCCAGCAAGGCCAGGGCCTGGTCGCTGTGGCAGGCAAAGATCACCTTGTCGAAGCGCTCGCTGCCGGCGCTGCTGTACACCGTTACGCCATCAGCGTCGCGCTCGACCCGGGTGACCGGGCAATTGAGGCGAATCTGCTCACGGAAGGATTCGGTCAGCGGCGCTACATAGCTGCTGGAGCCGCCTTCGATCACGCACCACTGCGGCCGATCGCTGACCGACAGCAGCCCGTGGTTCTTGAAGAAACGTACGAAGAACTGCAGGGGGAAACCGAGCATATCGTTCAGCGACATCGACCAGATGGCCGCGCCCATGGGCACGATATAGTGCTGGATAAAGCGCTCGCTGTAGCCATTGGCCTTGAGGTAGTCGCCCAGGGTCATATCGCTGGCGATGCGCTGCTGATTCAGGTCATTCAGCGCCTCACGGTTAAAACGCAGGATATCGCGCACCATGCCGATAAATTTCGGCGAGATCAGGTTGCGGCGCTGGGCAAACAGGGTGTTGAGGTTATGCCCGTTGTATTCCACGCCACTGAGTGGGTCGCTGACCGAGAAGCTCATCTCGGTGTCCTTGAAGCCGACACCGAGCTGGCCCAGCAGGCGGATAAAGTTGGGGTAGGTCCAGTCGTTGAATACGATAAAACCGGTGTCCACCGCATAGTGCTTTCCGCCGACTTCGACATCCACGGTATGGGTATGGCCACCCACCCAGTCCCCCGCCTCGAACACGCTGATCGCATGTTTGCGGTTAAGCAGGTAGGCGCTGGTCAGTCCGGCAATGCCGCTGCCGATAATGGCGATTTTCATCGGCTGTCCTTGTGGGTTTGATTGCGCGCCAGCTTGGCGCCAAGGGCCACCTGCAGGCGCAGGGGCAGGCTGCCGAGCAGCTTGAGGATTGCGATAAAGGGGCCCGGGAAGTTGATTTCCAGCGGTTGTTGGTGCAAGCGCTCGGCGATATGCCGGGCGGCTTTCTCCACGGGCCAGCGCATGGGCATGGGGAAGTCGTTTTTCTGCGTCAGCGGCGTGTCGACAAAGCCCGGGCTGACCAGGGTGACGGCGATGCCTTCGGCCTGCAGGTCGATGCGCAGGGTGTCGAACAGGTCGCGCATGGCGGCCTTGGAGGCGCCGTAGGCCTCAGCCCGGGGCAGCGGCATATAGGTCACCGAGCTGCCGACGCCGACCAACTGGGGCTGCTGGCCGAGACGTAACAGGGGCAGGGCGGCCTCGATGCAGTAGCTTGCGGAAAACAGATTGGCACGCATGACCCGCTCGACCATGGCCGCCTCGAAAGCGCTGACCTCGACATATTCGCAGGTGCCGGCATTAAGAACGGCGCAGTCCAGGGCACCCCAGACCTGGGCGATATGCTCGCCAATGTCACGCACCTGGTCGGGGTCGCTGAGGTCACCGGCCACCACCAGTACCTGCTGCGGATAGCGCTTGGCCAAGGCCTGCAGGGGGGCGACGCTGCGGGCACTGAGCGCCAGGCGGTGGCCCTGTTCCAGCAGCTGTTCGGCCAGGGCGGCGCCGATGCCGCTGCTGGCGCCGGTAAGCCAGATGCGTCGTGCATGGGGGTTCATGCCAACCTCCTTTTCAGCCAGGCGATGACCCGTCCCAGGATGGGCAGGTGTTCATAGAGCAGGTTGCCTGCATCGAAATAATCGCGGTGGCGAAAGACCTTGCCGCTGACATTCCATTGCAGGTGCGAGCAACCTTCAACGCGAATCAACTGACCTTTGGCCAGGCGCGGGTGGCGGTAGCTCATGGTCCAGCGTAGATAACCTTCACCTTCGCGGGCCTGATCAAAACCGTAGAAATCGAAACGCAGCTGGCTGACGTTGGCGTACATCTCGGCAAAATAGCGGCGCATATTGGCCAGGCCGCGCACCTCGTGCAGTGGGTCGCAGAACAGCGCATCCTCGCTGTAGAGCTGGCCGAGGCGGTCGAGGTTGTCCTTGTTCAGCCCGGCAAAGTCCTGGGCGAACTGGCGTAAAAAGTCGCTCATAGCACTTCCTCGCCCGCCAGGTGGGGCAGGCACTTGAAGGCGGCCAGGGCACGGGCGCGGCTCTTGCTCAGGTCGACCATGGGGGCGGGATACTCGGCCAGACCGAACAGCCCACCCATGGCGGCGGGGTTATGGATATTGCTCTTGTTCAGCCCGCCCAGTTCCGGCAGCCACTGACGGATAAAGCGCCCGTCCGGGTCGAATTTCTGCGACTGGCTCAGCGGGTTGAAGATACGGAAGTAGGGGGCTGAGTCGGTGCCGGTGGACGAGCTCCACTGCCAGCCACCGTTATTGGCCGCCAGGTCGCCGTCGATCAGGTGGCGCATAAAGAAACGCTCACCCTCGCGCCAGTCGATCAGCAGGTTCTTGGTCAGGAACATGGCCACGATCATGCGCAGACGGTTGTGCATCCAGCCGGTGGCCAGCAGCTGACGCATGGCCGCATCGATGATCGGGAAACCGGTGCGGCCCTGCTGCCAGGCCTTGAGCTCGCGGGGCGCATCGCGCCAGGCCACGGCTTCGGTTTCCGGGCGAAAGGCGCGCTGCATGGAGACCCGTGGATAGCCCACCAGAATGTGCTTGTAGAATTCGCGCCAGAGCAGTTCATTGATCCAGGTAACGACGCCGGGATTGCCGCTGTCGAACTCGCCCTGGTTGGCCGCCAGCGCGGCATGCAGGCACTGGCGCGGCGAGATCACCCCGGCAGCCAGGTAGGCCGACAGCTGGCTGGTGCCGGGCTGAGCGGGAAAATCCCGGGCGCTCTGGTAGAAGTCGATCTGCTCACTGGCAAAGGCCTGCAGACGCCGCTGCGCCTCGACCTCGCCGGCGGGCCAGAGCTGGCGGAGCTCGGCCGTGGGCGCGGCAAAGCCTGCGACCTGTTCAGGGATTGCGTCGCTCTGGATGGCCAGGGGGGCCTGCACCTTGGGTGTACTGATCAGCCTGGGCAGGGCTGCATGCAGGCGCTGGTAGCAGACCTTGCGGAACTGGCTATACACCTGAAAGTAGGTGCCTGATTGGGTCAGTACGCTGCCGGGCTTGAAGAACAGCTGATCCAGGTGACTGTGGAAGTTCACCCCCTGCTGCTCCAGCGCGGCCGCCACGGCCTGATCACGCCGGCTTTCATGCACGCCGTATTCTTCGTTGACCTGCACGCCGGCAATGTCCAACTCGTGGCAGAGCCGGGCGATTAGCTGGGGCGCATCGCGCCACTGATCGACCTCGCGTACCAGCAACGGCACATTGAGCTTGCTCAACTCGGCTGCCAGTGCCTTGAGGTTGCGCAGCCAGAAATCGACCTTGCATGGCGCGTCGTCGTGGGCCAGCCACTGGCCCGGGCTGATCAGGAACAGGCCCAGGGTCGGACCGCTCCTCATGGCAGCGGCCAGAGCGCTGTTGTCCTGTACCCGCAGGTCGGTGCGAAACCAGATCAGTTGGCGCATGGTGAGTCCCGTCAGCTGTCGAGCAGGTTGAGGTCGGTCAGGCTGTGCAACGCTGCCAGGGGGTCCTGAGCCAGGGCCAGGTCCGGGTTTTGCGCACAGAGTGTCTTGAGTTCATCCTGATGGATCTGCACCGCCTCGCCGACAATCAGGCAAGGGCAGTCATAGCCTGCCAGCAGCCGTTGCAGATGTCCGGTATTGAGGGCTTGGCTGGAATACAGTAGCACCGCCCGCGGCTGGATATGTTCCACCGCCAGAGCCAGGTCGGTGGGTTGCAGGGGCCAGTCGAACACCTCTACCGGGCAGCCGGCGTTGCTGATCAGCCAGGCGGTCAGCCACATGCCCGTAGCCATGGGCAAGTCGGACACATTGATCAACAGCAGGACAGCGCCGTTAAGCTGACGGTTATTGTGATACAGGCGCGCGCCCAGCTTGCTGCGCAGCCAGGAGAAGAAGAACACCCGCTCGGCCTGAGCACCGCAGGGGGTGCGCCAACGCTGTTCCAGTTCCTCCAGCAGTGGGATGAGCAGCTGCTGGCACAGGGTATGGGGCGGGTAGAGCGCCAGCTCGGCGTTGAAACATTCGTCCAGGCGCCGCTCATTAAGGTTGCAGATGCATTCCTGCAGGCGCTGGCGTTTTTCTTCCCACTGCGAGGTGGCTTCGCTGAACGCCGGCTGGCCACTGCGCAACAGGCCCTTGACCTGGCTGACCGAAACACCGCGGCCAAGCCAGGTGAGGATGTTGTGGATATGCGCCACATGCTCGTTGGAGTACAGGCGATGGCCCTTGGGCGTGCGGTGCGGCACGATCAGGCCATAGCGCCGCTCCCAGGCGCGCAGGGTCACGGCATTGACCCCGGTCAGGCGGGCCACCTCGCGAATCGGCATAAAGCCCTGGGCGATGGCGTTCTGGTAGTCGTCGGCGGCGCTGTCTTGCACAGATTCGACACTCATAAGGCATTACGCAGGCTAAGGTCTTCGGGGTGCGGCTGCAGGTAAGCCTGTTGCGCCAGGTAGGCATCCGGGTGCCTGCGCAGGTGATGTTTAAGCAGGGTCATGGGCACCACCAACGGCACCACGCCCTGGCGATACTGGCCGATCAGTTGCTGCATCTCGGCCTTGTCTTCGCGGCTAAGGTTCTGCTTCAAGTAACCGGAAAGGTGCTGCAGCACATTGCTATGGGTGCGACGGGTGGCGCAGTTCTTCAGCGCCTCCATCAACTGGCTGAAATAGCGTGGGGCCAGTTCGTTCAGGTCATGCTGGGCCAGGTTGCCGAGCAGGCGACCGAGGGCCTTGTACTGCATGGGGTGGGTGGCCATCAGCAGGTATTTGTAGCGCGAGTGGAAGGCGATCAGGCGGTGCCGGGTCAGGCCTTCGCGCAGCAGCTGGCGCCATTCGGCATAGGCAAAGACCCGGGTGATAAAGTTTTCCCGCAGCACCGGATCATTCAGGCGCCCGTCTTCTTCCACCGGCAGGTCCGGCTGGCGGGCACAGAACGCGGCGGCGAAGAGGCCGCGACCGGGTTCGCTGGGGCGGCCATTGTCCTGGTAGACCTTGACCCGATGCAGGCCACAGGAAGGCGACTGCTGCATAAAGATATAGCCACACAGCTCGGTCTGCTCCTCGGCCACACGCTCGCCATAGGCGGCCAGGGGCGCCGTGACATCCACCGTGCGGTTGACCGTGCCCACCGCGCGAGGTGCTAGTGGGTCACCTACCAGGCGGATCGGCTCGCGGGGGGTGCCCAGGCCGATGGCCACCTCCGGGCACAGTGGGACGAAGTCGAAATATTCACTGAGGGTGCGGCTGCACAGGCGTGATTCCTTGTGACCGCCGTTATAGCGAACCTCGGCGCCGAGCAGGCAGGCGCTGATACCCAGTTTGGGTTTGCCGGTGAAGGCGTGGCGTTGGTTCATGGGCAACCTCTGATGCGTACTTGTACAGGGATTGGTTTCTGTACAACTTGTCTCCATCATAGGGCTGATATTGTACAAGTCAATTATTTTGTACAGCTGTTGTAATGAAATTTGTATCTGCGGGATAAAGGGCGGGGCGCGGTTGCTGTTGCGCTAAGGGATGGAGGGAGAGAAGAGCGGGGTGACCTGAATGAGCAATATGGGCAGGACGATAGATAGGCGGCGCTGGCTAGCGCCAGCCCATAAGCCAGCGCTCGACGTTCTGCAGTTCGCGCCAGTCCAGCTGCCAGGTGCGCTTGCTGAGCACCGCCTGCAGTTCAACCTGCTGCACCTGTTCGTTCTCGTCACGTATCAGCTCGGTGACCAGAAAGTGCTTCTCACGCTGCTGCGGCTGCACGGCCGTCCACTTCGACAGCAGCAGCTTGCGTGGATTGAGTCGATGCTTGCCATCGACCCGAGGACTCTGGACCGTCATTGCAGGTGCTCAAGCAGGCGCCTGGCCGCTTCCTGGCCACTGAGCCAGGCGCCCTCGACTCGCCCGGACAGGCACCAGTCGCCGCAGGCATACAGGCCCAAGTCAGCATCGGCCAGGGCGCCCCATTGGTGCGCTGTGGCCGGGCGGGCATAGAGCCAGCGATGGGCCAGGCTCATGCTGGGGGCTGGCACGGCGCAGCCGATCAGCTCGGCGAAGGTACCGTGCAGCTGTTCGATCACCGCCTCCTTGTCCAGATCCAGGTGCTGCTTGCTCCAGCTGCTGCTGGCATGCAGCACCCAGGTGTCCATGGCCGTGTCGCGGCCTGGCTTGCTGCGGTTGCGTGCCAGCCAGTCCAGCGGGCTATCCTGGACAAAGCAGCCTTCCACCTTGGTCTGCAGAGGGCTGTCGAAGGCCAGGGCCACGGCCCAGGTCGGGTCCATGGCCACGCTGGCGGCAGCGCTGGCCAGTTTCGGCGCGCTGGCCAACAAGGCAGTGGCCTGGGGCGCCGGGGTGGCGACAATGACATGGCTGAACGGGCCATGGCTGTTGCTCTCGGCGTCCAGCAGGTGCCAGTGCTGCTCGCCGCGAAACACCTCGGTAATACGGCAGGCGAAATGTACCGGCAGAGCACCGAGCATGGCCCGGGTGATTGCACTCATGCGCGGTGCGCCAACCCAGCGTACTTGTTCGTCTGGTGAAGCGCTGAGCTGGCCGTTGCTGGCGTGGTACAGACTGGGCGTCCACTCGGCGACCCAGCCGCGGGCCTGCCACTGCTGCACCACCTCGACAAAACGGCGGTCACGGGCAGTGAAGTACTGTGCGCCCAGATCCAGGGCGCCGGCATCGCTGCGCTTGCTGGACATGCGGCCACCGCTGCCACGGCTCTTGTCGAACAGCTGCACGGCGTGGCCGGCGCTGTGCAAGGCCTGGGCGGCGGAGAGTCCGGCAATGCCGGTGCCGATAATGGCGATAGGGTTGTTCGTGCTCATGGCTTACCTCATGTCTTCAGCACTAGGCTACGCTTTAGACAAAAGCTATACAATATTGTTTTTATGTATAAGCTATGCCGCTATAAATCGCGCCTACCTATAGTTAAGACAACTGGCCGTCTTTATAAAGGCACGGCGCGACATAAATTGGTGAGCCGCAATCATGGATTGTTGGCCGAAGCGAGGAACATGCCATGCATATTCTCTTGACCGGGGGCACCGGGCTGATCGGCCGTGGCCTGTGCCACTACTGGACGCAGCAGGGGCACCAGCTGACTGTGTGGAGTCGCACGCCGCAACAGGTGGCGCGCCACTGTGGTGCAAGTGTGCGCGGTATCGGGCGGCTCGAAGAGCTGACCGACGAGCCGCTGGATGCGGTGGTCAACCTGGCCGGGGCACCGATAGCCGATCGACCCTGGACGCGCAAGCGCAAGGCGCTGCTCTGGGCCAGCCGTATCGGCCTGACCGAGCAGTTGCTGGCCTGGTTGGAGAGTCGCCCGCAGAAACCGCAGGTACTCTTGTCCGGCTCGGCGGTGGGCTGGTATGGCGACGGCGGCGAGCGTGAACTGCACGAGGATTCGCCCCAGGTCTGCGACGATTTTCCCGCCCAGTTGTGCGGCGCCTGGGAGGAAACCGCCCTGCGCGCCGAAACCCAGGGTATGCGCGTGGTGCTGCTGCGTACTGGCCTGGTGCTGGCGGCCGAGGGGGGCTTGCTCAAGCGTTTGCTGCTGCCGTTCAGGCTGGGCCTGGGTGGCCCCCTGGGCAGCGGTCGGCAGTGGATGCCGTGGATTCATATCAGCGACCAGATCGCCCTGATTGATTTTCTCCTGCAGCAGGAGCAGGCCAGTGGTCCTTATAATGCCTGCGCGCCCAACCCGGTCCGCAACCGCGAGTTCAGCCAGGCCTTGGGTCGCGAGTTGCACCGTCCGGCCTTTATGCCGGCACCGGCCTTTGCCTTGCGCCTGGCATTGGGCGAACTGTCGGAGTTGCTCCTGGGTGGCCAGCGTGCCTTGCCGACGCGCTTGCAGAATGCCGGCTTCAGTTTTCGTTTTACTCACTTGGATGTGGCCCTGGCAGACTTGCTGGGCCAACCTGACTAGGATTGCGCATGACCGATCACGCCTTGCTGCTGGTAAACCTGGGTTCGCCGGCCTCCACCGAAGTGGCCGATGTCCGGCGCTACCTCAACCAGTTTCTGATGGACCCCTATGTGATCGACTTGCCCTGGCCGCTGCGGCGCTTGCTTGTGTCGCTCATCCTGATCAAGCGGCCGGCCGCCTCGGCCCATGCCTATGCGTCAATCTGGTGGGAGGACGGTTCGCCTCTGGTGGTGCTGAGCAAGCGCCTGCAGGAGGCGATGAAAGCCGCCTGGACGCAGGGGCCGGTGGAGCTTGCCATGCGCTATGGCGAACCGTCCCTGCAGAGCGTGCTGACCCGCCTGGCCGGCCAGGGCATTAGCCAGGTGACCCTGGCACCGCTCTACCCGCAGTTCGCCGACAGCACCACGACCACGGTGATCGAAGAGGCCAAGCGAGTGGTGCGCGAGCATAGCCTGCCGATCCGCTTCTCCATCCTGCCGCCCTTCTATGACCAGCCGGAATACCTGGATGCCCTGGTCGACAGCGCCCGGCCCTATCTGGAACAGGGTTTCGACCACCTGCTGCTGAGCTTCCATGGCCTGCCGGAGCGCCACCTGCTCAAGCTCGATCCCTCGGGTCACTGCCTCAAGGGTGATGACTGCTGCCGCACGGCGTCGCCCGAGGTGTTGGCCGGTTGCTACCGCGCCCAGTGCCTGCGCAGCGCCGAGCTGTTCGCCCAGCGCATGGGGCTTGAGAGCGGGCAGTGGTCCGTGAGCTTCCAGTCACGTTTGGGCCGGGCCAAGTGGATCGAGCCCTACACGGAAACCCGCCTGGATGAACTGGCGGCCCAGGGGGTGAAAAAGCTGCTGGTGATGTGCCCGGCCTTCGTGGCCGACTGTATCGAAACCCTGGAGGAGATCGGTGACCGCGGCCGCGAGCAGTTTGTCGCGGCTGGTGGTGAAAGCCTGCAGCTGGTGCCCTGCCTGAACGACCACCTGAGTTGGGTGGCGGCGCTGAAAGTGCTTAGCGAGCGGGCACCCTTGATGCTCTGAAAGCTCCCAGACGGAAATCTGGTTGCCAGCGATTAGTAGCTAGGCCCGACCTATCTGGTTGCGCAAGGTCCGGGCAAACAGCCTCAGTCTATGCCTCCTTATCTGGACGACAGCAGCCATCGGGGGATGGCGAGCTGTCGTTCGCTGGGATTGTGCATTGTTTCTAAATTGATCTCGCCTATGTGGGCGGCTCGATGGGCAAAGTAGGTCTTCATAACATTGCAACGGGTATCCGGAACAACTGGCTATAGTGTTTAACATGCGTTAACTGGGAATTCTCAGGTTGTAGGTCCATACATTCGGTAATGGCGCTCTATATTGGGAAATGCCCATGACAAGAACCTGCGATAACAATCTCGATGCCTTTGCGCTGCTTGATGCGCTTCCAGTCGGGGTAGTCGTGCACGGTTCGGATAGCAGAATTCTGTATGCCAACAGCAAGGCACTTGCGGTGCTGAAAATGTCGGCCCAGCAGGCGCTTGATAAATCATCAGCATATTTTCAAGGCCGGATCATCGATACCTACCGCAAGCCGTTGCCCCTTGAAGCCTTTCCCGTCAATCGCGTTCTGGCCACGGGTAAGCCGGTCCAGGGCCAGCTTTTGGGGGTGATTAATGGCGACGGTAAGACGTCCTGGCTGACCGTAAACGCTGTCTCGCAGACCAATGCACAGGGTCATATCGAGCGGGTGATGGTGACATTCACCGAGAACCCTTATGTGCACGCGGATATTCCGTTCAAGGAGATCGTGGACAGTGCTCAAGACATCATCATGGTTACCGAGGCTTATCCGCTCGCGCCGCCGGGGCCGCGCATCATTTACGTCAATCAGGCATTCACCCGGCTGACCGGGTTCCGTGCCGAGGAAGTGATTGGCCAAAATCCCCGCATTCTTCAGGGTAAAGACGCAGATCCTGAGGTGCTAGCCCGTATCAGGGACGGCCTGGTTGCCGGCCAGCCGATACGCGAGATCATCTACAACTACTCCAAGCAAGGGGTTGGCTATTGGCTTGACATGCACATCGTGCCCCTGAAAAACGCTCAGGGTGAAGTGGCCTACTTCGGCGCCATTGAACGGGATGTAACCGCGCAAAAAGACCTTGAAGATGAATTGCGGCATTTTGCCTTCCATGATTCGCTCACCCGCCTGCCCAACCGTCGTCAACTCTTCGATCGATTGCGGCAGTCGCAGGTGCTGGCCAGAGAAAACGGCAGTCTGATAGCGGTCCTTTTTATTGATCTCAACAAGTTCAAACAACTCAACGATGCAATGGGGCATGGCATTGGCGATTTGTTCCTGATCGAAGTGGCCAGGCGGCTTTCCGAGCAGATTCGCGCAACCGACCTGGTGGCTCGTTTTGGTGGAGATGAGTTTGTCGTGCTGCTGGACGGATTGTGCAGCGATCCGGACCAAGCCCGCACGCATGTTAAGCAAGTGGTCAATAAAATCCAGGCTGCCCTGCAGCAACCCTTTATATTGGGCGAGTTGGTGCATCATGGCTCGGCCAGCATTGGTATCAAACTGGTCGAAAACATTGATGAGCTTGATGTTGATCAGATACTGAGGGACGCGGATGCGGCTATGTACGCTATGAAGAAAGATTGTCAGTGACCTCCTCGAGGTCAAGGGTGAGCACTTCACAATGGCCGCACAGCGGAATAGCTCTCAGCCCGCCGTCGCTTTCGGCCGACTTACTGTCTTTGTCCTGCCCCACCAGCTGAGCGTCCCGGCAGCCATTACTGGGGTGCGTCCAGTTCTGTATATCTCGGTGCAGAGCTGATTTTATCGATTTCCCCAAGTCTTCGAACTTTGTAGAGTGCGCAGCTGCCGGCGCCCGCCGGTTGTTTATTACTGCAGGAGAGCGTCCCATGCCGGTCATTACCCACGATGTTGCGCTGTGTGCCGAGCATCTGCGCGCCGGTAATCTGCTTGGCATGCCCACCGAAACCGTCTATGGCCTGGCCGCCGATGCCGACAACGCCGAAGCGGTGGCCAAGGTCTTTGCCCTCAAGGGGCGGCCCAGCAGCAACCCGTTGATCGTGCATCTGCAGGCCGCCAGCCAGGCCGGGCACTGGGCCGCCGAGATTTCGCCCGCCGCGCAGCGCCTGATGGACGCCTTCTGGCCAGGGCCCCTGACCCTGGTGCTGGCGGCCCGCGACGAGGTCTCGCGCAGCGTCACTGCCGGTCAGGACAGCGTGGCCCTGCGGGTGCCGGCGCACCCGAGCGCGCAGGCGCTGCTGGCCGCCTTCGGTGGCGGCCTGGTGGCGCCTTCGGCCAACCGCTATATGTCGATCAGCCCGACCAGCGCGGCCCATGTGGCGCAGCAGTTCGCCGACAGCGACCTGCATATCCTCGACGGCGGTCCCTGCCAGGTGGGGCTGGAGTCAAGCATCGTCAGCCTGTTGCCCGGTGACAGCCCGCGTCTGCTGCGTCGTGGCATGTTGAGCCAGGCCAGCCTGGAGGCGGTGCTCGGTGAGTCGTTGGCGGGCAAGGATGGCGGCGTGCGCGCGCCTGGCCAGCATTTTCGCCACTATGCGCCCAGCACCCCGACCCTGGCCTTTGTCCAGGCGCCTGTCGAGGCACTGGCCTCCCCGCGCTGCGGCTGGCTCTGGTGCGGTCAGGCCCGGCCCAGCCAGGGGCCGGCCCTGGATCTGGGTGATGAGCCACAGGCTTATGCCGCAGGCCTTTACGCGGCGCTCTATCAGCTCGATGCCCTGGGCCTGGAGCGCCTGTATATCCAGCTGCCGCCGTTGCAGGACACCTGGGCGGCCGTCCATGATCGCCTGGCCCGTGCCAGCCAGCGCCTCTGAGCACTCAGTCCGGTAGCGTCGGCGTCTCCAGTGGCATTTCGGCGAAGCGGCTGAAGGCCTGGGCCGCCGGCGATGGGCTCTTGGTACGCCAGCGCACCAGGTACCAGCGGTTGGGAATGGGAAAGCCTTCCACGTCCAGCTCCACCAGGTTGCCCGGTGCGGTGTGGATCAGGGTGTGGCGCGAGAGAATGGCGATGCCCAAGCCGGCCGCCACCGACTCCTTGATGGCTTCGTTGCTCTCGATGGTCATCTGCGGCTTCAGGCTCCAGCCGCGTTGAGCGAAATGCTCCTCGATGGCCAGGCGCGTGCCGGAACCGGACTCGCGGCTGAGGAAAGGCTCCGTCACCAGCTGTTCCCAGTGGATACGCTGACCGGTGAAGCGATGTCCGGCCGGGGCGATTACCACCAGTGGGTTGTCGGCCAGCGGCACAGCCTCCAGATCCAGGTGGCGTGGGGGTTGGCTGAACACATAGAGATCGTCGCGGTTGTCTTCGAGACGGCGGATCACCTCCGAGCGATTGGCGATATTCAGCTCCACCTCGACCTGCGGGTACTGCCGGCAGAAAGGTCCGAGCAGCCGTGGCACCAGGTATTTGGCGGTGGTTACCGCCCCTAGCCTGAGCTGCCCTGCGGTCAGACCGTTAAGCTGCGCCAGGCGCATTTCCAGGTGATCGAGAGCATCGAAGATTTCCCGGGCGCCGGCCTGCACCTCGCGTCCGGCGTCGGTCAGGTGCAGACGCTTGCCCAGTTGTTCGAACAGCGGCATGCCCAGGGCCTGCTCCAGCTTGGCGATCTGGGTGGATACCGACGGCTGGGCCAGGTGCAGGGCGCGGGCCGCTTCGGTCACGCTCAGGCGTTCGGCCACGGCGAGAAAGGTTTCCAGTTGGCGAAAGGTGGTCTGGCGGGTATGAAAGCGCTGCCTCTTCATTGCTAAAAGCCTATGGTTTGTTCGTTGATAATCTATTGTTGACTATATCAATGAGTCGCGAGAATGGCTTCGTCTATCAACCGAGGGCTTAGCCATGTCGGTCGCATTTTCTTCTCAGCGGCATATGTGTACTGGCGCTCGCCAGTGCATCGCCTTTCTGACCTGTCACGACAAGTCTCGCCTGGTGGTCGATGCGTTGGCCCCCCTGGGGTTTTTCATTGAGTCGGTGAGCAGTTACGACACTGATCATTTCGGCACCTTCAGTCGTGAGGTGGCGCGCAATGGCAGTGCCCATGACACTGCCTTGGCCAAGGCCAGGCTGGCAGCTGCCCTCAGCGGTTCGCGCTATGGCCTGGGCAGCGAAGGCAGCTTTGGCCCCGATCCGCATGTGGGCTGGATGCCCTGGGACTATGAGGTGCTTTGCCTGTGGGATGCTCAACTGCAGTACCCGGTCTTTGCCCTGGCCGGTTCGGGCGCCACCAACTATGCCCAGGGTGAGATCGGCAGTCTGTCGGAAGCCGAGCAATTTATGCGCAAGGCACGCTTTCCCGAGCATGCCCTGATCCTCGGACGCCCCGACGAGCCTTGGTTTCGCAAGGGTATTCGTGCGGGCGACTGGCTGCTCGGTCAGCTGGAATGGTTGCTCCAGCGCGAGCCGAGCATCTGGCTGGAGACGGATATGCGCGCCCATATGAATCCGCTGCGTCGAACAGTGATTCGGGAAGCCGCCACAGTGTTGGCTCAACGCCTGGCCAGTCATTGCCCGAGCTGTCAGGTGCCGGGCTTTGCCATTGCCCGCAGCGAATCGGGCCTGCTCTGCGCTGACTGCGGTGAGGGCACCCCGCTGGCGGCCGCGCATATCTGGTGCTGTCCAGCCTGCCAGTACGAAGAGCGTCACCCCGTCAGCCAACTTGCCAGCCCCGGCCACTGTGAGCAATGCAACCCATGAATGCCCTCGTCCCCAGCGTTTCTCGCTTGACCCATTTACGTGCCCTGGAAGCCGAGGCCATCCATATCCTGCGCGAGGTGGTGGCGGTGATGCGCAACCCCTGCCTGTTCTATTCCATTGGCAAGGACTCCACCGTGCTCCTGCACCTGGCGCGCAAGGCCTTTTACCCCGGGCCGCTGCCATTCCCGCTGCTGCACGTGGACACCGGCTGGGAGTTCCACGAGATGGGCCAGTTCCGCGACCGCCTGGCCGAGCGCCTGGGCCTGGACATGCGCGTGCATATCAACCCCGATGGCGAGCGCCTGAACGTCACCCCGTTCTCCGTGGGTTCGGCCAAGTACACCGACATCATGAAGACCGAGGCGCTCAAGCAGGCCCTGGCGCAGTATGGCTTTGACGCCTGTTTCGGCGGTGCCCGGCGCGATGAGGAAAAATCCCGGGCCAAGGAGCGTGTGTGCTCCTTCCGCGACCCGCACCAGCGCTGGGACCCCAAGCAACAGCGCCCGGAGCTGTGGCAGCTGTACAACACGCGGATCAATGCCGGCGAGAGCCTGCGGGTGTTCCCGCTGTCGAACTGGACCGAGCTGGATATCTGGCAGTACATCCACCTGGAGAGCATCGACATCGTCGACCTGTATCGTGCGGCGCCGCGCCCGGTGGTGGAACTGCACGGCACGTTGATCTGCGTGGACGACGAGCGTCTGCTGGAGCACCTCACGCCTGAGCAGCACGCCGGAATCCAGACCCGCTGGGTACGTTTCCGCACCCTCGGCTGCTACCCGCTGACCGGTGCGGTGGAGTCGCAGGCGCAGTCGCTGCCGGAGATCATCCAGGAGATGCTGCTGACCCGCACGTCCGAGCGCCAGGGGCGGGTTATTGATCATGACCAGGAAGGCTCGATGGAGAAGAAGAAAATCGAGGGCTACTTCTAACCCCTTCAACGCCTGCTGCCAGAGGCGCCGAGGCCGCGTCATCCGGACGCGGCCTC
>JBFHPI010000009.1:0-17820 GCA_041592855.1 Pseudomonas sp. | reverse complement strand
ACCGCGTAGAACAGCTGCAGGATCGCGAGGAGACCTTTGAACCGGTGGTGGGCCAGCGCCTGGAGGACTACCTCAAACCCTATCTAGGCGAGCAGGCCACTGCTCCGCTGTACAAAAGCTAAACGCCTGACTTTCGAGGACGCCAGATCACTCATCGTCGAACTGATAACTACCCGGCGCCAGATTCTCGAAGCGCGAATACTTGCCGAGGAAGGCCAGACGGGTGGTGCCGATGGGACCATTACGCTGCTTGCCGATAATGATTTCGGCCACGCCCTTGTATTCGGTTTCCGGGTGATACACCTCGTCGCGGTAGACGAACATGATGATATCGGCGTCCTGCTCGATGGCCCCGGATTCACGCAGGTCGGAGTTTACCGGGCGCTTGTTGGGCCGCTGTTCCAGGGAACGGTTGAGCTGCGACAGGGCGATCACCGGGCAGTTGAACTCCTTGGCCAGCGCCTTGAGCGAGCGCGAGATCTCGGAGATCTCGTTGACCCGGCTGTCGCCGCTGGAACCGGGAATCTGCATCAGCTGCAGGTAGTCGACCATGATCAGGCCGATTTCGCCGTGCTCGCGGGCCAGGCGCCGGGTGCGGGCGCGCATTTCGCTGGGGGAAATACCCGCGGTGTCGTCGATAAACAGCTTGCGGTCGTTGAGCAGGTTGACCGCACTGGTCAGGCGCGGCCAGTCATCGTCGTCCAGGCGCCCGGCACGCACCTTGGTCTGATCGATACGCCCGAGCGACGCCAGCATACGCATCACGATGGAGTCCGAGGGCATCTCCAGTGAGTACACCAGGATCGCCTTGTCGCTGCGCATCAGAGCGTTTTCCACCAGGTTCATGGCGAAGGTGGTCTTACCCATGGAGGGACGGCCAGCGACGATGATCAGGTCCGCCGGCTGCAGGCCGCTGGTCTGTGCATCCAGGTCGGTAAAGCCGGTGGACAGGCCGGTGATGGCATCCCCGGAGTTGAACAGGGTGTCGATGCGGTCGATGGCCTTGACCAGGATGTCGTTGATCCCCACCGGACCACCGGTCTTCGGCCGCGCTTCGGCGATCTGGAAGATCAGACGCTCGGCCTCGTCGAGAATTTCCTCGCCAGTACGGCCCTGGGGGGCATAGGCACTGTCAGCGATCTCGTTGCTGATACCGATCAGCTGGCGCAGGGTGGCGCGCTCACGAATGATCTGCGCATAGGCCTTGATATTGGCCACCGAAGGGGTGTTCTTGGCCAGCTCACCGAGGTAGGCCAGGCCACCGACCTGGGACAGCTGGCCTTCCTTGTCCAGTTGCTCGGACAGGGTCACCACGTCGAAGGGGTGGTTGCGCTCGGCCAGCTTGTAGATGGCGCGGAAGATCAGACGATGGTCATGCCGATAGAAATCGCCATCGGACACCGCATCGAGCACCCGCTCCCAAGCGTTGTTGTCCAGCATCAGGCCACCCAGCACCGCCTGTTCGGCCTCGATCGAGTGCGGCGGCACTTTCAGGGCAGAGGTTTGCAGGTCGTATTGCTCGGGCAGGCTGATGTCGTTCATAGGCTCGGGACAGAATTCGGCAATGGAAAAACAAAGGGCACGTCACCGCTTACGCAATGCCGTGCCCGATGTTAACGGGCCTGCACTCAAGTGCAAGCCCGTTTGGCAGCCCGTTAGGCGGCTACTACGACAACCTTGACGGTTGCTTCAACGTCGCTGTGCAGGTGCACGGCCACGTCGTATTCGCCGATCTGACGAATGGTGCCGTTAGGCAGGCGCACTTCGGCCTTGGCCACTTCAACGCCGGAAGCCGTCAGGGCTTCAGCGATGTCGTGGGTGCCGATGGAGCCGAACAGCTTGCCCTCATCGCCCGCGGTAGCGGTGATGGTGACTTCCAGCTCAGCCAGCTGAGCAGCACGGGATTCGGCGTAAGCCTTCTTCTCGGCAGCCAGCTTTTCCAGCTCGGCGCGGCGGGCTTCGAAAGCCGCAACGTTGGCCGGGGTAGCGGCAGTGGCTTTGCCTTGCGGCAGCAGGAAGTTACGGCCGTAACCAGCCTTAACGTTCACTTTATCGCCCAGGTTGCCCAGGTTGGCGATTTTTTCCAGCAGGATCAGTTCCATTTGGTAATAACCTCTTAACTTTTAACCTTCACCGTCCGCGGAGCCCGAACCCGGCTTGCGTGCCAGGCGACCACGGAAATCAAACAGACTGTCGACAATGGCCAGAACCACCAGTAATGGATAAGTCAGCTGCATAAACAGCAACAGCGTCACGTACATCCCGATCAGCCAGAACTTGGCCAACCCACCCTGCGCCACCAACCCATGCAACAGGGCAATACCTGCGAACATCAGCGGCACACTGCACAGCGGTGCCAGCATGGCCGCCTGGGCACCCAGATTGGGCCCCAAGAGCATGCCGGCAAACAGCAGCAGCGCCAGCGGGATGGGCAGTCGCAGGGCGTGAAATTCACGACCAAAACCACCCGGGTTGTACAACAACGCCTGCCAGTAACGCCCCAGCATCAGGCACAACAGGCTGACAATCTGCAACAGGGCCGCTATCAATCCGGTCAGCACCGGTGCAACCAGGCTATCCAGGCGCGCTCGCTCGTCCACCGACAATTGCTGGTGGACCCCTTCGAGCATTTGCGGCATCAGCTTCTGCAGCTCAAGCGCCATGGCCTCGATGGGTTCGCGGAACACCGCACCCAACACAACTCCGTACACCAGGCCCAATGCCACGCTGCACAGCAGCACACGACTCCAGGGCAGATTGGCGCGCAACAACAGCGCCAACCCCAGCGTGCCCAGCAACACCAGCAAGGTGCGCGGTTCGCCGAAATACCACCAGACAATGGCCGGCAGCATGGCCCAGGCGAGGATGCCCAGGGCATCACTCAGGCCGCGCCGCAGCAGCACCAGGCTTCCTGCGGCAGCACTCAACCAGAACAACAGCGGCAACGCCGCCGATCCGACCACCACCAGGGTGGCCTGCACACGACCGCGCATGATGAATTCAGCGATGGCGCGCATGCGTTTATCCCTTACTTCTTGTCGAACATCCGGTCTTAGCGGCCGTGGCTGTCGGTGTAGGGCAGCAGGGCCAGGAAGCGGGCGCGCTTGATAGCGGTAGCCAGCTGACGCTGATAACGAGCCTTGGTACCGGTGATACGGCTAGGAACGATCTTGCCGGTTTCCGAGATGTAGGCCTTCAGGGTGTTGAGATCTTTGAAATCGATCTCTTTCACGTCTTCAGCGGTGAAACGGCAGAATTTACGACGACGGAAGAAACGTGCCATGGGATTGGCTCCTCAATAGATCCGTGGATTACTCGTCAGCGTTATCGCTGTCGCTGTTGTCGCTGTCATCGCCATCGGCGGAATCGGCGCTTTCAGGACGCTCACGACGCTCGCGGCGCTCGCTACGATTTTCCTCAGCCTTCAGCATTTCGGACTGTTCGGTAACGGCTTCGTCGCGACGGATGACCAGGTTACGGATCACGGCATCGTTGTAACGGAAGTTGTCTTCCAGCTCGGCCAGGGCCTTGCCGGTGCACTCTACGTTGAGCATCACGTAGTGGGCTTTGTGGACGTTGTTGATGGCGTAAGCCAGCTGACGACGGCCCCAATCTTCCAGACGATGAACTTTGCCGCCGTCTTCTTCGATCAGCTTGGTGTAACGCTCAACCATGCCGCCGACTTGCTCGCTCTGGTCCGGGTGAACCAGAAAGATGATTTCGTAATGACGCATAAATGCTCCTTACGGGTTGTAGCCTGCCGCCAAATGCAGTCAGGCAAGGAGTGAATTTCACTTGTTTGTCTTACCCGATGACGGGCGCGCAAGCGCCTGCCGCCAAGGCAAGGGGCGACATTCTAGAGAAGCGCCCCGGCACAAGCAAGGTGAATTGGTGATTATTTGAACAACCTTCAGGAGCCCGCCTGCGGACACCTGAAGGGGTCAGGCCTTGGCCTTGCTGCTGCGCTGGCGCAGCGCCTCGAACAGGCACACCCCGGTGGCCACCGAGACGTTCAGACTGCTGACACTGCCGGCCATGGGCAGTTTGACCAGGTAATCGCAGTGCTCGCGGGTCAAACGGCGCATGCCCTTGCCCTCGGCGCCCATGATCAGCACAGTGGGCCCGGTCAGGTCCTGCTGATACAGCTCCTGCTCGGCCTCGCCGGCCGTGCCCACCACCCACAGACCGCGCTGCTGGAGTTTTTCCAGGCTACGGGCCAGGTTGGTCACCGCCACCAACGGAATCACCTCGGCCGCGCCGCAGGCCACCTTGCGTACCGTGGCATTCAGGGTGGCGGACTTGTCCTTGGGCACGATCACCGCCAGCGCACCGGCGGCATCGGCGGTACGCAGGCAGGCGCCGAGGTTATGCGGGTCGGTCACGCCATCGAGCACCAGCAGCAGCGGCACCCCCTCGGCGCGGTCAAGCAGCTCATCGAGCATGGCCTCACCCCACACCTGGCTGGGGCTGACATCCGCCACCACGCCCTGATGCACGCCCTCGACCCAGGCATCCATCTCGCGCCGCTCGCACTGCCCGACCTTGATCCGCGCCTGCTCGGCCAGCTCCAGCAAGGGCTGCACCCGCGGATCACTGCGCCCCTCGGCCAGCCAGACCTGCTTGACCCGCTTGGGGTGGTGGCGCAACAGAGCCTCTACGGCATGCACGCCGTAGATCTTTTCCAACTGACTCATGACTTCGCCTTACGCTTGCGCGCGCCACTCGGCGCCGACGATGCACCACCCTTGCGCGCCCCCTCGGCCTTGCCGGCCTTGCCAGTCGGCTTGGCGGCATCAGCCTTGCCGCCACGGCCCTTGCCGGACTTGCCCTTGGACTCGGCCAGCAGGGCTTTTTTCACCTCGCGGCTTTTCGCCACATCGGTATTGCCCGCCGTGCGCTCACCGCGTCGGCCACCCTTGGCTGACTCGAAGCCACCGCGACGCGCACCTTCTGCCGCCTGCGCTTTTCCTTCGGCCAGCTCGAAGTCGATCTTGCGCTCGTCCAGGTCGACGCGCATGACCTTGACCTCGACACTGTCACCCAGACGGAAACTGCGCCCGCTGCGCTCGCCAGCCAGGCGATGGTGCACCGGGTCGAAGTGGTAGTAGTCGCCCGGCAGCGCGGTGACATGCACCAGACCCTCGACATAGATGTCCTTGAGCTCGACGAACAGGCCGAAGCCGGTGACCGCAGTGATCACCCCGGGGAAGGTCTCGCCGACGCGATCCTTCATAAACTCGCACTTGAGCCAGTTCACCACATCGCGGGTGGCCTCATCGGCACGGCGCTCGGACATCGAGCACTGCTCGCCCAGTTGCTCCAGGGCCGGCTCATCGTAGGGATAGATGCGCGCCTTGGGCATGCTTGGCGCATCGGCACGCTTGACGTGCGGCGTCTCCCGCTTGGAACGGATCACGCTACGAATGGCGCGATGGATCAGCAGGTCCGGATAACGGCGAATCGGCGAGGTGAAGTGGGCATAGGCCTCGTAATTCAGACCGAAGTGACCCTGATTGTCGGCGCTATACACCGCCTGACTGAGCGAGCGCAGCATCACGGTTTGGATCAGGTGGTAATCCGGCCGTTCGCGAATGCTCTCCAGCAACAGCTGATAGTCCTTGGGACTGGGACCGTCCTTGGACTTGCCGCGATGCAGGGACAGGCCCAGCTCGGTGAGGAAGGCCTTGAGCTTCTCCACCCTTTCTGGCGGCGGGCCGTCGTGCACCCGATACAGCGCCGGAATCTCATGCTTCTGCATAAAGGCGGCGGTGGCCACGTTGGCGGCCAGCATGCACTCTTCGATCAGTTTGTGCGCATCGTTGCGCTGGGTCGGACGGATCTCCGCGATCTTGCGCCCGGCGCCGAAGATGATGCGGGTTTCCTGGGTCTCGAAATCGATGGCACCACGTTCGTGACGCGCCGCCAGCAGCACCTGATAGAGCGAGTAGAGCTGCTTGAGATGGGGCAGCACTTCCTTGTACTCGCCACGCAGAGCCTTGCCTTCGCTGCTCTTGGGCTGCTCAAGCATGGCGCTGACCTTGTTGTAGGTCAGGCGCGCATGGGAGTGAATCACCGCCTCATAAAACTGGTAATCCACCATCTTGCCGGTCTTGGAGATACTGATCTCGCAGACCATGGCCAGGCGGTCGACATGGGGGTTAAGCGAGCACAGGCCGTTGGACAATTCCTCCGGCAGCATCGGAATCACCCGCTCGGGGAAGTACACCGAGTTGCCGCGCACCTGGGCTTCGGCGTCCAGTGCCGAGTCGATCTTGACGTAATGAGAGACGTCGGCGATGGCCACATAGAGCTTCCAGCCGCCGGAGAACAGGCGCCAGTTGCTGCCGTTCTTCTCGCAATACACCGCATCGTCGAAGTCGCGGGCATCTTCACCATCGATGGTAACGAACGGCAGATGACGCAGGTCGATGCGCTTCTCCTTGTCCTTCTCCTCGACCTCCGGCTTGAGCTTGCGCGCCTCCTTGATCACCGCCTCGGGCCAGACATGGGGAATGTCGTAGCTGCGCAGGGCCACATCGATTTCCATGCCCGGCGCCATGTAGTTGCCGACCACTTCCACCACATCGCCCTGGGGCTGGAAGCGCGGCGTCGGCCAGTGGGTGATCTTCACCTCGACGAACTGACCCTGCTTGGCTCCGGCGTTACGGCCCGGCGTGACCAGCACTTCCTGCTGGATCTTGGGGTTGTCGGCGACCACGAAACCGATGCCGCTTTCTTCGTAATAGCGCCCGACAATGGACTCATGGGCGCGGGCAATTACCTCGACCACCGCGCCTTCGCGGCGGCCTCGACGATCCAGCCCGGTGACCCGGGCCAGGGCACGGTCACCGTCGAAGACCAGACGCATCTGTGCCGGACTGAGGAACAGGTCGTCGCTGTCATCGTCCGGAATCAGGAAGCCGAAGCCGTCACGATGACCGCTGATGCGGCCCAGGATCAGATCCAGCTTGTCCACCGGGGCATAGGTGCCGCGCCGGGTATAGATCAACTGACCGTCGCGCTCCATGGCGCGTAGACGGCGACGCAGGGCTTCAAGCTGCTCGTCGCTGGTCAGGCCAAACTCATCGGCCAACTCCTCGCGCGCCGCCGGAGAGCCACGCTCATCCAGGTGCTGAAGAATCAGTTCACGACTGGGGATGGGGTTTTCGTATTTTTCCGCTTCACGTGCGGCCTCGGGATCGAGGGATTGCCAATCGGCCATTGAGTAAGAGCTACCTTTGCGTATTTATATATGTGTAAGTCATATGCCTATTGAAGCGCGAAAAAGGCGTCTCGGTCAGCTTTTCCCACGACAATATTTTTTTCGGGACCAGGGGTTTACAAGGCAAAAGGGCGCCCGTATAGTTCGCGCCCACAGCGTCGAACAGACGTTGTAACACGAAACTGATGAGCAATCATGGTTTCAGTGCCCAGGTGGCGGAATTGGTAGACGCGCTGGTTTCAGGTATCAGTGACCGCAAGGTCGTGGAAGTTCGAGTCTTCTCCTGGGCACCAATTTCAAGAGTTCAGTTACCAACTGGACTCCTGCAATAAACGGATGCAACGCTCCGTGTCGGTAACGACGAAGCCTGCTTGCAATGCCCAGGTGGCGGAATTGGTAGACGCGCTGGTTTCAGGTATCAGTGATCGCAAGATCGTGGAAGTTCGAGTCTTCTCCTGGGCACCAAATTAAAAAATCCGAGCCAAGGCTCGGTTTTTTATTGCCTGCAAAAAAGACAAGCACTCCATACGCACCGCCAGAGCCATAGGCTAGGCGGTGCGCACAGCGCCCCTACACCTTGAACTGTCCAAGGCTGGCTCGCAGCCGTGCCGCCAGGCCATCCAGCACTCGCCCGCTGTGCGCTGTAGCCGCCGCAGCCTCGGCCGCCTGCTGCGCCTCCTGATGGATCACCTCGACCCGCCCACGCACCGCGCCAGCCCCCTCGGCCTGATGGGCCGCCGCAGCCGTGGCTGCATTGATGGCGCCGTGCACCTCTTCCACCGACTCGCGCACCGACTCCTGCACCCGGGCGCTTTCATGCAAGGCGGCAAGCCCCTGATCAGCCTGCTTACCCGCCTGACCGATGGCCTCGACCGCCTCCCGAGCACCCTGCTGCAGGGCGCCGATATGACTCTGAATATCCCCCGTGGACTGTTGGGTTTTACTGGCCAACGCACGCACCTCGTCCGCCACCACGGCAAACCCGCGCCCGCTTTCGCCGGCCCGCGCCGCTTCGATGGCCGCATTCAGCGCCAGCAGGTTGGTCTGCTCGGCAATCGAGCGAATCACCGTGAGCACCACCTCGATCTGCTCACTCTGCCTGGCCAATCGCTCGATCACCGCCGAGCCGGACTCCACCCGCTGCACCAGCTCCTCGATGGCCCGCCCGACCCGCGCCGCAATGGCCGCATTGTCGTCGGCCGCCTGACGGATGGCGGCCACCCGCTGCAGCGCCTCCTGCATGGCCTGACTTTCCGCCTGGGCCTGGTCGGACATATCGGCCAGCGCATGCAGACTCGCGGCCACCTCATCGCGCTGACGCTCGGCCGCCGCCTCTGCCGCCGCACTGCGCGCCGCCAGACTACCGATCTCCTGCCCGGTCAGGGACGCCACCTCGCCCGCTTCACGGACGATGGGCTGCAACTTGGCCAGGAATTGATTGACTGCAGCCGCCATATCGCCGACTTCATCACGACTGTCCAGTTGTACCCGCCGGGTCAGATCCCCCTCCCCCGCCGCCAGATCGCGCAAGGCGGCAATCAGTAACTGCAGGCGACTGAGTACCCGCCAGCCGAGCACCAGAGCCACCACCAGCAGGGTCAGCACGCCGACCACCAGTAACCCCAGAGCAATACGCCAGCGCAGCGACTGCGCCGCACCATCCACAGCCGCCAAGCTGCTGTCGGCCATCCCCTGAGCCGCATCCTGAGCCTGGTTCAGGCGCCGCTGCAGGGCCTGGGTACTATCGCGCGCCGCGCCGGACAAGCTTTCATCCACCAACTTTCCAGCATCGCTGACCAGGCCGATAAAGCGCTGATCGAGCGCCTGCAACTCCTTCTCCATTTCCGCCTTGGACAACCCAAGCTGAACCTTGCCAATCTGCGACCCCATCGGACTTATCGGTGTATCCAGCACTTGAATCTGCGGGTCACGCGAGGCCGCCTCAACCAGCCGGTCCAGAGGGGTTTTTCCCTGCCCCTGGGCGACCAGCTCGCGAATCCTTGCATCGCTGCGGTTATAGTGGCGCGTCAGACGCTGCCCCTCGGCGTCGTAATAGATTGCGAAGAGCACCGCCGGATCGCGCTGGGCGATACGGGCGAATGCGGTCAGCGCCGGCACATCGCCATCCCAGATGGCCTTGGGCGCAACGCCAGCCAACAGTTGCCCCAACGCCTCGCCGGATTCTTTCAGGCTCATTTCCAGCACCGCCCGAACCTGACCCTGTTCGGCCTGCAGGCGCTCGGACAAGGCAGCGCTCAAGCGCGTCTGGGTGCTGGCCGACAAGGCTGTCAGGCCCTGCTCTACCTCGCGCTCGGCAGATTCCAGCTCCCCCCCCAGGCGCTGGCTGTCGCCTTGCAGGCTGGCCGCCAGATCATCGACCAGGTCATCCACCGTACTGCGGGTCAACCACACGGCCAGCAGCACCTGCACCAGCATGGCGACCCCCAACGCGATAAAGACCGGACGCAACAGGCGACTATGCAGTAAAGAAAACAAGACCGTACTCCTCTGAACAGGCTCTTGGCAGACCGAACATCCCACGCCCCTGCATCGGCCGTGACAGGCAAAGCTGTAATAATTCTAGCCGCCCAAAACGACAAGGGGCCGCCCATTGGCGACCCCTTGCATATTGCTGCCGACAATCAGGCAAACGGATGCCGCAGCACGATGGTCTCGTTGCGATCCGGACCGGTGGAGATGATATCGATGGGTGCCCCGACCAGCTCCTGAACCCGCAGGATATAGGCGCGAGCAGCCGCAGGCAGCTCATCCAGGCTCTTGGCCCCCAGGGTCGACTCAGTCCAGCCCGGCATTTCCTCGTACACAGGCTGCAGACCCAGGTAGCTGTCGGCGTCAGTCGGCGCATCCACCAGCACCTGACCCTTGGCATCCTTGTAGCCGGTACAGATGCGGATGGTTTCCAGGCCGTCGAGCACATCGAGCTTGGTCAGGCACAGGCCGGAGATGCTGTTGATTTCGATGGCGCGACGCAGGATCACCGCATCGAACCAGCCGCAGCGACGGGCGCGACCAGTGGTGGAACCGAACTCATGGCCACGCTTGGCGAGGAAGGCGCCGGTCTCATCGAACAACTCGGTGGGGAACGGGCCGGAACCGACGCGAGTGGTGTAGGCCTTGGTGATGCCGAGGATGTAGTCCAGGTACATGGGGCCGAAACCCGAACCAGTGGCGATGCCGCCGGCAGTGGTATTGGAGCTGGTCACATAGGGGTAGGTGCCGTGGTCGATATCCAGCAGCGAACCCTGGGCGCCTTCGAACATGATGTCCTTGGACTCGCGACGCATCTCGTGCAGCACAGCGGTGACATCGGCCATCATCGGCTTGAGCAGCTCGGCATATTCCATGCACTCATCCAGGGTCTTCTGGAAGTCGATGGCCGGCTCTTTGTAATAATTCACCAGCTGGAAGTTGTGGTAGTCCAGCAACTCGCCGAGCTTGGCGGCAAAGCGCTCGCGATGGAACAGGTCACCGATACGCAGACCGCGACGGGCCACCTTGTCCTCATAGGCCGGACCGATACCGCGACCCGTGGTGCCGATCTTGGCATCGCCACGGGCCTTCTCCCGAGCCTGATCCAGCGCCACGTGGTAGGACAGAATCAGCGGACAGGATGGGCTGATGCGCAGGCGCTCGCGCACAGGCACGCCTTTCTCTTCCAGCTTGATGATCTCGCGCATCAGCGCATCGGGCGCAACCACCACACCGTTGCCAATCAGGCACTGCACGTTTTCACGCAAGATGCCGGACGGGATCAGGTGCAGCACGGTTTTTTCGCCATCGATCACCAGGGTATGACCGGCGTTATGGCCACCTTGATAGCGGACGACCGCTGCCGCCTGCTCGGTCAACAGGTCGACGATCTTGCCCTTGCCCTCATCGCCCCACTGGGTGCCCAGGACTACGACATTCTTACCCATAACACTTACCCTCTTCGCAAACTTGATGCCGGCGCTGCCGGCGGAAACTTTTATCCGACCGCTCAGCCCGCCAATGGCGCCAGCTGCCAACGACCTTCAGACAACAGCAGCTGACGATCACAACCGGCTGCCGTTGCGTCGCCCAGGCTCTGCCCAGGCAGGGCCTGAACAACGCGCTGACCGTCCTGGCGCAAGCGCTGAATCGTCTGCCACAAAAACACATCATGGTTATCCGGCGCCCAGATGCCGCCCGGCTCTTCATCCAGCTGCATCTGCCCGAGGCTGACCAGGGTCTTCAGATCAGTGGAAAAGCCGGTGGCCGGACGCGCACGGCCAAAGTCGGCGCCAATATCGTCGTAGCGGCCACCCTGGGCAATGGCATAGCCAAGACCCGGTACAAAGGCCGCAAAGACCACGCCAGTGTGATAGTGATAGCCCCGCAACTCGCCCAGATCGAAATACAACGGCAGCTCCGGGTAGCGCAGGCTCAGGGCATCGGCGATGGCCATCAACTCATCGAGCGCGGCATGCACCTCATCCGGCGCCTCGACCAGGGCCGCCTGGGCCAGATCCAGCACGTCACGCCCCCCGCACAGTTCGCTCAGGGCACGCAGCATCTTGCCCAATGCCTCGGGCAACTCGGCAGTCAGCTCGGCCACTTCATCCATGGCCTTGCGCTGCAGGGCGTCGAACAACTGCTGCTCAATCTCACCGGAAAGCTTGGCGGCCCGCGCCAGGCCGCGGTAGATGCCGACATGGCCCAGGTCCATATGCACATCCGGCACCGCCGCCAGCTCCAGGGTGCTGACCAGCAGGCTGATCACTTCCACATCACTGGCCGGACTGGCATCGCCATACAACTCGGCACCCAGCTGGATCGGGCTGCGCGAAGTGGTCAGCGCCCGTGGCTGGGCATGCACCACGCTGCCGGCATAACACAGGCGGCTTGGCCCTTCACGGCGCAGGGTATGCGCATCGATGCGCGCCACCTGCGGGGTGATGTCGGCGCGAAAGCCCATCTGCCGCCCGGACAGCGGATCGGTCACTTTAAAGGTACGCAGGTCAAGATCCTGGCCGGCGCCGGTCAGCAGCGACTCCAGGTACTCGATATGCGGCGTTACCACGAATTCATAGCCCCAGCGCTGAAACAGATCCAGCACCTGGCGACGCGCCACTTCGATACGCGCCGCATAAGGCGGCAGTACTTCTTCGATGCCATCTGGCAGGAGCCAGCGGTCTACCGTTGCCATTTCGCCATTCCCCTCTTGAACCGGGCGGCACAAGCCTTCAGTGAAGCCAATATAGGACGACTGTGCCCAGCAGCATGCTGGCCAGCCCCATCAGACGCAGCTGCCGATCGGACAACTGTGCCAACTGTATGAGCGCCTCGCGCCATTGGCGCGGGCAAAGAAAGGGCAGGATGCCTTCCAGCACCAGCAATAAACACAAGGCGATGCCCAGTTCCTGCCACATGATTGCCACAGACGCAAAAAAGCCGGGATTTTCCCGGCTGCCGCATGATACCACGCTAAAAGCGCCAAGCCGCAAGCTTCAAGCCACAAGTCATCGACTTGCCGCTTGTGGCTTGCAGCCTGGCGCTGCCTTTTTAGGGCTTGGACTGCTCCAGATAGCGGAAGAAGTCACTACTCGGATCCAGTACCAGTACGTCACGCTTGTCGGCGAAGCTTTCGCGATAAGCGCGCAGGCTGCGATAGAAGGAGTAGAACTCCTGATCCATGCCATAGGCCTTGGCATAGATCGCAGCGGCCTGGGCATCCCCCTCACCGCGCAGTTCTTCAGCCTGACGGTAGGCATCGGCCAGCAGCACACGGCGCTGGCGGTCGGCATCAGCCCGAATACCCTCAGCCAGTTCCTTACCCTTGGCACGATGCTCACGAGCCTCACGCTCACGCTCGGAGCTCATGCGGTCGAACACGCTGCGGTTGACTTCGCGCGGAAGGTCAATGGCCTTGACCCGCACATCCACCACCTCAATCCCCAGCTCACGCTGCGCGGCACGATTCAGTACGGCGGTCACGTCAGCCATCAGGGCATCACGCTCACCGGAAACCGACTCATGCAGAGTACGCTTACCGAACTGGTCACGCAGGGAGGCTTCCAGACGACGCGCCAGACGCTCATCGGCGATCTGCTTCATACCGGAGGTAGCCGTGTAGTAGCGCTCGGCATCCAGTACCCGCCATTTGGCATAGGCGTCGACCATCAGGGCTTTCTTTTCCAGGGTCAGAAAGCGCGAGCTGGTGGAGTCCAGCGTCAGCAGTCGAGCGTCGAACTTGCGCACCTGATTGACGTAAGGAATCTTCACATGCAGGCCAGGCTGTACATCCGGCTGAACGATACGCCCAAACTGCAGCAGGACTGCCCGCTCGGTTTGCGACACGATATAGAAGCTGTTCCAGGCAATCAGCGCGACCACAACGCCAACAATCAGGGCAACCAGTGATTTATTGCTCATCAGCGGCTCTCCCTTGTGCGCAGTTCAACCTGACGTGGATCATTGCTTATACGCGTGCCCATATCGCTGCTGGCACTACCCGAAATAGAGCTGGGTACCGCTGTGCTGCGACCATCGATCATCTTGTCCAGCGGCAGGTAGAGCAGGTTGTTCTGCCCCTTGTCGCCGGTGACCAGCACCTTGCTGGTATTACTCATCAGCTCCTGCATGGTGTCCAGATACAGACGCTCACGAGTCACCTCCGGCGCCTTGCGGTACTCGGCCACCAGGGCAGTAAAGCGATCGGCCTCACCCTGGGCCCGTGACACCACCTCGTCGCGGTAACCGCTGGCATCCTCGATCAGACGCTGGGCCTGACCGCGGGCTTCCGGCACCACACCATTGGCGTAGGTTTCCGCCTGATTTTTCTCGCGCTGCTCGTCTTCGCGGGCGCGGATCACGTCATCAAAGGCTTCCTGCACTTCGCGGGGGGCCGCAGCGCTCTGGATGTTCACCTGGGTGACATTGATACCGGTGCGATAGTTATCGAGGAAACGCTGCAGGCGCTCGCGCACCTCACTGGCCATCAGCTCACGCCCTTCGGTCAGCACCTGATCCATCTCGGTGGAGCCCACCACATGGCGCACCGCACTGTCGGTAGCATGCTGCAGGCTCATTTCCGGCTGGTCGACGTTCAGTACGAAGTCCTGCAGGTTGCTGATCTTGTACTGCACGGTCAGCGGCACCTCGATGATGTTCTCGTCCTCGGTCAACATCTGCCCCTGCTTGCTGTAGGCACGCTCACGGGTGACGTTTTCCTGGAACTTGCGATCAATCGGCGGGAAATAGATATTCAGACCGGGGCCGACCGTCTCGTAGTACTTGCCGAAGCGCAGCACCACGGCCTGCTCCTGCTCATCGACCACATAGATGGCGCTGTACAGCCAGATCGCCGCCAGCAGACCGAGGCCGACGAACAGCAGACCGAAACCACCGCCACTACCGGCACCATTATCGCTGCCACGTTTCTTACCGCCGCCGAACAGCCCGTTAAGACTCTCCTGCAGCTTGCGGAAGGCCTCGTCGAGATCCGGCGGCCCCTGTCGACCACCGCCTTTGCGGCCGCCCCAAGGGTCCTGATTGTTCGAGTTGCCACCCGGCTCATTCCAAGCCATAGCGCTCTCCATCTGATAAAGCCAAGACACGCCCACGGCGCATCCACCAATGCTACAGAATGCATGCCCACAGCGGCAAAGCCACCGCCGCAGGCTTTATTGCAAAGTGTGTTGCTCAATAAACTCCGTCGGCTGCAGCCCTTCGCGACTGACCAGACGATTCAACTCAACCCGCGGCAGACGCACCGTCAGCAGGCTGCTGCCATCCTCGGCATGGCCTTCGCTCTGCACCGCCCCGAGACCAAAAAACTGGGCCCGCAGACGCCCCAGGGACTGGGGTAACTGCAGGGTGCCGACAAACAGATCGTCCCCCAGCAATTCGGCAACCGCCTGGCGCAGCAATGGCAGGCCACGACCGTCCCGGGCCGACAGCCAGACCCGCAGCGGCCTGCCATCGGCATCGCGCTGAATCTGCGGTTCCACGCCCTCAAGCAGGTCGAGCTTGTTGTAGACCTCCAGGATCGGCAGCTCATGGGCACCAATTTCACCCAGCACGGCCAGTACCTGCTCGATCTGCTGATCACGCTCCGGTTCGTGGGCGTCGATCACATGCAGCAGCAGGTCGGAGTTACTGGATTCCTCCAGCGTGGCGCGGAAAGCCTCCACCAGCTTGTGCGGCAGATGGCGGATAAACCCCACGGTATCGGCCAGCACGATCGGCCCCAGGTCATCCAGCTCAAGCCGGCGCAGTGTCGGGTCGAGGGTGGCGAACAGCTGATCGGCGGCATACACCTCGGAAGTGGTCAGGGCGTTGAACAGGGTCGACTTGCCGGCGTTGGTGTAGCCGACCAGGGACACCGAAGGGATGTCGGCACGCTTGCGCCCGCGCCGCGCCTGCTCACGCTGGCTGCGCACCTTCTCCAGTTTCTGCTTGATCTGGCGAATGCGTACGCGCAACAGACGACGGTCGGTCTCCAGCTGGGTTTCACCCGGACCACGCAAGCCGATACCGCCCTTCTGCCGCTCCAAGTGGGTCCAGCCGCGCACCAGGCGCGTGCTCATATGGTCGAGCTGGGCCAGCTCGACCTGCAACTTGCCTTCATGGGTACGGGCGCGCTGGGCGAAGATATCGAGGATCAGACCGGTACGGTCGAGCACTCGACACTCGAATACCCGCTCAAGATTGCGCTCCTGACTGGGCGTCAGGACATGATTGAAAATCACCAGGTCGGCCTCGCTGGCCTTGACCTGGTCGCGCAGCTCCTCGACCTTGCCGCTACCAATCAGGTATTTGGCGGTCAGCCGGTTGCTCGGCACGGTAAAAAAGGCCACGGTTTCAGCGCCGGCCGACAGGGCCAGCTCCTGGAACTCCTGCGGATCTTCGCGCGCCTCAGAGTCCTGGCCCTCCAGATGCACGAGGACGGCCCGTTCCCCACCTTCATGGCGCTCGAAGAACAATGCAGCCTCCTAGATCAGGCGTTACCGGGTTCGGCGTCGGCCTGCTCGCCTTCGCTGGCGCTGGGCAGACGTACCGGACGGCTCGGTACAACGGTGGAAATAGCGTGCTTGTAGACCATCTGGCTGACAGTGTTCTTCAGCAAAATCACGAACTGGTCGAAGGATTCGATCTGGCCCTGCAGCTTGATGCCGTTGACCAGATAGATGGAAACCGGGACGCGTTCCTTACGCAGGGTATTCAGGTAAGGGTCTTGTAGCGAATGCCCTTTTGACATGTGCCGCACTCCTTTAAGGATCAATTTTTCAATAATTTTTAGTAAAACCAGTAAACGGCTAGAGACCGCCCCACCCCAAGGATAGACGGTCAGCGGCAAGGTCTCAGGTCAATATGGAGACCGCTGCCAGGCATTTCAAGGCGCGCGGCAGATTGTCACAGGCCTGACTGTCCAGCCACTGCACATCCTGCCAGCCACGCAACCAGGTGAACTGTCGCTTGGCCAGCTGCCGGGTAGCAATAATGCCGCGTTCCTGCATTTGCGCCCGATTCAGGTTGCCCTCCAGGTAATCCCACACCTGGCGATAACCCACAGCTCGTATAGACGGCAGCCCCGGATGCAAGTCACTTCGCAGGCGCAGGGCTTTGACCTCCTCGATAAAGCCCTGTTCCAACATTAGCTGAAATCGCTGGGCAATTCGTTCGTGCAGCAGACCGCGATCTGCCGGCGCTATAGCCAATTGCGCGACAGTATAGGGGAATTGACTGCCCGCCGATGCGCCCGCCGCAGTATTTTCTGCCTGCTGACGCTGGCGCAGCGCGCTCATGCTCAGGCCGCTGACCCGATAGACCTCCAGGGCGCGGATCAACCGTTGCGGGTCGTTGGGGTGAATGCGTGCGGCAGATTCAGGGTCGATCGTGCGCAACTCGTCATGCAACACCTGCCAGCCGTCGGCCCGGGCTCGGGCTTCCAGTTCGGCACGCACCTGGACATCAGCACTGGGCATGGCCGCCAGGCCTTCCAGCAACGCCTTGTAATACAACATGGTACCGCCCACCAGCAGCGGAATCCGGCCTCGCGCGGTAGCGGCAGCCATGGCCGCCAGGGCATCATGGCGAAACTGCGCAGCCGAATAGCTCTCGGCCGGGTCGCAGATGTCGATCAGGGCATGGGGAAATTCGGCCAGGGTGGCCTTATCCGGCTTGGCCGTGCCGATATCCATGCCACGGTAGATCAGCGCCGAATCCACGCTGATCAGCTCGCAGGGCAGCACCCGAGCCAGCTCCAGGGCCAGATCGGTCTTGCCGGCGGCGGTCGGCCCCATCAGAAAGATGGCCGGCGGTAGCGGACTGGCCACTCAGCGCCCCCGCAAGAACAGCTTGTCCAGATCGTCCATGCCCAGCTGGGTCCAGGTTGGCCGGCCATGGTTGCACTGACCGCTGCGCTCAGTCTGTTCCATATCACGCAGCAGGGCATTCATTTCCGGCAGGGTCAGACGCCGATTGGCGCGCACCGCGCCGTGACAGGCCATGGTGCCAAGCAACTCGTTGAGATGGGCCTGGATGCGGTCGGTAGTACCGTACTCCAGCAAATCGGCCAGCACGTCCTGCACCAGCCGCGTGGCCTCGGCCTGCTT
>JBFHPI010000008.1:0-17928 GCA_041592855.1 Pseudomonas sp. | reverse complement strand
TGTACTCGGCGGCGGACAGCTTGCCGGCCTTGTACGCCTGGCGCGCCTGGCGGATGGCGGCCGTCTGCGGGAAGGAACCGATGGTGGTGGTGGGCAACACCGGCAGTTGCAGGCGCGCCCGCTGCAGCTCGATGCGCGTGGCAAAGGGTGACTGGCGCTGGCTGTGCTCGCGGCCAATGGCCGCCAGGCGCGCCTGCACCGCCGGCTTGTGGATACGCGGCGACTGCGCCCGGCTGGCCTGTATGGCGCGGCTCTGCTCCAGGGCTGCCTGCACCCGAGCGTTGTGCGGCTCATTCAGGGCCGTGGTCAGCAGGGCCACTTCCTCGCACTTCTGCACGGCAAAGGCCAGCCAGCTTTTCAGCTCGGCATCCAGCAGGTCTTCACGGCTCAAATCCACCGGGCTGTGCAGCAGCGAACAGCTCGGCGCCACCCATAGGCGCGCACCCAGACGCTCCTGGGCTTGCTGCAGCACGGTCAGCGCCTGGTTCAGATCGGTGCGCCAGATATTGCGCCCATTGACCACGCCCAGGGACAGCACCTTGTAGGCCGGCAGGCGGTCGAGAATGGTCGGAAACTGCTCGGGGGCACGCACCAGGTCGATATGCAGGCCATCCACCGGCAGGCTGGCGGCCAGGCCGAGGTTGTCTTCCAGGCCGGCGAAATAAGTCGCGACAAGCTTCTTGCACGGCTCGCGCTGCAGCAGGTTGTAGGCCCGCTCGAAGGCATTCTTCCAGGCCTGCGGCAGATCCAGGACCAGAATCGGCTCGTCGATCTGCACCCACTCCACACCCTGGGCGGCCAGACGCTGGAGGATTTCGCCATAGACCGGCAGCAGCCGCTCCAGCAGGTCGAGCCTGTCGAAGCTCTCGGTTTCAGCTGCGGCCCCCTTGGCCTTGCCCAGCCATAGATAGGTGAGCGGGCCGATCAGCACCGGCTTGACCCTGTGGCCCAGGGCGTGGGCTTCCTCGACCTCATCAAACAATTGCTCCCAGCTCAGGGCAAACTGCTGATCAACGCTGAACTCGGGCACCAGATAGTGGTAGTTGGTATCGAACCATTTGGTCATCTCCTGGGCATGGGCCCCACCGCAGCAGCCACTCGACACTCCACGCGCCATGGCAAACAGGGTATCCAGGCTCGGCTTGCCAGCGGCCGGGCGGAAACGCTCGGGGATCACGCCGAAGGTCAGGGAGTGAGTCAGCACCTGGTCGTACCAGGCAAAATCCCCCACCGCCAGCAACTCGATACCGGCCTGCTGCTGCAGTTGCCAGTGGGCAGCACGCAACTGGCGGCCGACGGCACGCAGGGCGGCTTCATCCAGCTCACCCTTCCAGTGAGCCTCCAGGGCTTTTTTCAGTTCACGGTCGCGACCGATGCGGGGGAAACCCAGGGAATGGGACAAGGCCATGTCAAAACGCTCCATCAGATCAAGAAGATGGCGCCATTCTCGGCAGTCTTATCGAGTGAGACAAACTCAAGATATTCGTCTTGATCTATAGTTTTACTCATGTTCTGCTACCCCCATACCGTAGGAGCGGGCAAGCCCCGCGCCTACAGAAGGAATATCTGCAGCCCCCCGAGGCCCCCATGCTCGAACTGCGTCACCTGAAAACCCTGCATGCCCTGCGCGAAAGCGACAGCCTGGTGGAAGCCGCCGAGCGCCTGCACCTGACCCAGTCGGCGCTGTCCCATCAGTTCAAGGAACTGGAGGAACGCTTAGGGATGCCGCTGTTCGTGCGCAAGACCAAGCCGGTGCGCTTTACCAGCGCCGGCCTGCGTCTGCTGCAACTGTCTGACGCGGTATTGCCCCTGCTGCGCGGCGCCGAACGTGATCTGGCGCGCCTGGCCGGTGGCACCGCCGGACGCCTGCATATGGCCATCGAATGCCACAGTTGCTTCCAGTGGCTGATGCCGACCATCGACCAGTTCCGCGACGCCTGGCCGGAGGTGGAGCTGGACCTGGCTTCCGGCTTCTCCTTCGCCCCGCTGCCGGCCCTGGCCCGGGGCGATCTGGATCTGGTGGTCACCTCGGACCCTCAGGAGCTGGCCGGCATCACCTATGTGCCGCTGTTCACCTACGAGGCCATGCTGGCGGTGGCCAACCAGCATCCGCTGGCCGCCAAGCCTTTTATCCAGCCCGAAGACCTGGCCACGGAAACCCTGATCACCTACCCGGTGGAACGCGACCGCCTGGATATCTTTACCCGCTTCCTCGAGCCTGCAGATGTGGAGCCGGCCCAGGTACGCACTTCGGAGCTGACGGTGATGATGATGCAGCTGGTGGCCAGCGGCCGCGGCGTCTGCGGCCTGCCCAACTGGGCGTTGCACGAATACAGCTCGCGCGGCTACGTCACCGCCAAGCGCCTGGGCGACAAAGGCCTGTTTGCCACCCTGTATGCCGGCATCCGCACCGATATGCTGGATGCGCCCTTTATGCGCGACTTTCTGCTGACGGCCAAGGACACCTCCTTCGCCAATCTGGAAGGGGTCAGCGTGGCGCGCTAAAGAGCCACACCACCTCGTAGGGTGCGCCATGCGCACCCTACCCCCTCTCTGGCCCGAATGCCGACGCAACCGCGCTAAAACGCTCGCAACAGCCATGATCTGGATCAATTGCGCCTGACCGCCACTGCGCTTTAATCAGAGCAACAGCGCCAAACAGATGCGGAACCCGAATACCATGATCCAAGCGATGCGCAGCCGCTATAGAGCATTCAGCAGAAATCTGCTGGCGCTCTGGTGTGTGCTGCTTTTCGCCTGTTCCTTCGCCCATATTCAGATCGCCAGCGCCCATGCACAGGACGCCGCCGAGGTCGTCTCCTACAGCGGCCACGCGCATTCCACCCATGAAACAGGCACCGCAGAGACCTGCAACGTCATGCAGAAGGCTCCGCTCAACCAGCAACTGCTCACGCTCCTGGCCTTGACCGCCCTGTTTGCCCTGGCCGGCAGCCTTGGCCTGCTCAACGACCTGCAGCGGCGCATTGGCAGCGTGCTGCTCATACCCTTATTCAGCCCCGGCCTACCCGCGCCTATTCGCAAGCAACTGCATCGCTATAACGAATAGCGCCACTCTCCCCCGCAAAACCCGCAGCCGCGCTGCGCCGGCCCCAGGCCGTGCCACACGCGGCGCCCTAGGTTTTTTGGAGAGTGCCCACATGCCCCACGACCCGCATCGCACCCATGCCGCCAACAACCCCTGGCGCTTCTGGCCTGCACTGGTGGTTTTCGCCGCCATCGCCCTGTTCCTCCTCTGGGAGGAGCACGAAGCCCATCTGCTCGGTGCCCTGCCCTATCTGATCCTGCTGTTCTGCCCGCTGATGCATCTGTTTATGCACCGCGGCCATGACAGGCACGACGATCACCGGCACTGAGCCAGGAGGCACCAGCAAATGAAGCGAATGCCAGCCTTGAACCCACAGCCATTCGGCGCTGCCACCGCCACGCCTGCTCAACAGGAGCCCAGGCCATGAATGCGATCGAGCCGATCGGCAGTCACCAGACGGCGATATTGATAGTGCCCGGCATGGGCAGCGACCACTGCGCCGGCCTGGTCAGCCAGTCGCTCAAGCGCCTGCCGGGTATCGCCGAGCTGAGCACCAGCATTGCCAGCCACAAGGTGCGCATCGAATTCGATGCCGAGCAGACCAGCCTTGCCGCCCTCAAGCAGGCCGTGGAACAGGCCGGCTACCAGGTGGCCAAGGCGGTGCTGGCCACTACCGCGGGCGAACCCACAGGGGCCGAAGAGGAGGAGCAGTACCTGCGCGACGCCTGGCGGCGCATGTGGATAGCCGGTGTACCGGCAACCCTGATCATGCTGCTGATGGCTCTGCCCATGGCCGGCGTAGCGGTGCCCGGTTACCTGACCATGGTGGTGGTGCTCGCCGCCATCCCGGTGTTTATCGCCGGGGCCAGCACCCATGTGTCGGCCTGGAAGGCGCTGCGCAATCGCACCGCCAATATGGATGTGCTGATCAGCCTGGGCAGCCTGCCGCCCTACTTTATCGGCCTGGTGGGGTTCTTCTACCCCATGACCTCCTTCGTCGAGATGGCTGCCACCATCACCACCTTCCACCTGATCGGCCGCTATCTGGAGGCCCGTGCCAAGGGCCGCGCTTCCCAGGCGATTCGCAAGATGCTGGAACTGGGGGCCAAGAGCGCGGTGTTGCTGCGCGAAGGTGTCGAGGTGCAGGTGCCGATCGAGGCGGTGGTGGTCGGTGACCTGATGCTGGTGCGCCCCGGCGAGAAGGTGCCCAGCGATGGCGAAGTGGTCGAGGGCCACAGCCATATCGACGAGTCCCTGGCCACTGGCGAATCGCTGCCGAAGGAGAAAGGCCCGGGCGATGCGGTGATAGGCGCGACCCTGAACAAGGAAGGCCTGCTCACTGTGCGCGCGACCAAGGTCGGCCAGGACACCTTTCTCGCCCAGGTGATCGACCTGGTCGAGCACGCGCAGAGCTCCAAGGTGCCAATCCAGGAGTTCGCCGACCGCGTGACCGGGCGTTTCGTGCCCCTGGTGCTACTGATCAGCCTGGCCAGCCTGGTGGTCTGGCTGCTCTGGGGCGAGTCGCTGCGCGGCATGCTGGTGTGGGGCGCAACCTGGTTGCCCTGGGTCAACCCGGAGCTGTCGCCGGGGCTGGTGGGGCTGCTGTCGGCAGTCGCGGTGCTGGTAATCGCCTGCCCCTGCGCCCTCGGCCTGGCCACCCCAACCGCGCTGATGGTGGGCGCCGGCCGCGGGGCCGAGCGCGGCATTCTCTACCGCTCCGGCACGGCCATTCAGATGTTCAAGGACATCAAGGTGATGGTGCTGGACAAGACCGGCACCCTGACCCTGGGCAAACCAATGGTCACCGATTGCCTGCCCAGCGCCGGAGTCGACGAACAGGCGCTGCTGCGCCTGGCGGCCAGCGTGGAATACGGCTCCGAACACCCGATTGCCCAGGCCATGGTCGAACGCATCAAGGAACTCGGCCTGCAACTGGGAGCGCTCAGCGATTTCCAGGCGCTCAATGGCCTGGGGGTGCAGGGCCAGGTGGACGGCCAGTTGATCCGCGTCGGCAATGCGCGCTGGATGCAGGAGTGCCAGGTGGACATCACGCCCCTGGCCGGCCAGCTTGAAGCCCTGGAAAACCAGGGCAAGACCGCCCTCTATGTGGCCCGCGAGCAGCACTTGATCGGCGTGGTGGCGGTGGCCGACAGCCTCAAGGAGGACGCCCAGGCCGCCATCGCCGAACTGCGCGCCCTGGGCATCCACACCGTGATGCTGACCGGCGACAACCCGCGTGCCGCCGCCCATATCGCCGCCCAGGTGGGCATCGACAGCGTGCACGCGGGTGTCCTGCCCAGCGGCAAGGTCGAGGTGATTCGCCAGTTGCAGGCCGAATACGGCCAGTGGGTGGCGATGGTCGGCGACGGCATCAACGACGCCCCGGCACTGAAGCAGGCCAATGTCGGCATCGCCATCGGCAGCGGTGCCGACGTGGCCATGGAGGCCGCCGACGTGATCCTGATCGGTGGGCGCCTGATGGGTCTGGTGGAAGCGGCGCAGCTGTCGCGCCTGACCTTCCGCAAGATCGTCGAAAACCTGATCTGGGCCTCGGCCTACAACGTCGCCGCCATCCCCGTCGCCGCCGCCGGGCTGCTCCACCCCATGATCGGCGTGATCGCCATGACCGCCAGTTCGCTGTCGGTGATCGCCAATTCCCTACTGCTCAAGCGAGCGTCCTTGAGCGTTATGCGCAAAACCCAATCAAACCCAGCAGGAGAAACACCATGAACACATTCACCTACAAGACCCTGACCGCCCTCGCCCTCACCGGCGCACTGCTGGCCGCCCCGGCCTTTGCCGAGGAGGCCCATCACCCCCAAGGCGCCGCCACCCCACCTGCCACCGCAGGCCAAGGCATGGGCATGGGCATGATGGGCGGCATGGATATGGGCAAGATGCACGAGATGATGCAGCAGATGCACGCCGCCAAAACCCCGGAGGAAAAACAGAAAATCCGCGCCGAACACCACAAGGCCATGCAGGACAAGATGGGCATGATGCGCCAAGGCATGCAGAACAGTCAGTGCCCCATGGCCAAGGATGATGCCGCCCAGCAACAGTGCATGAAGGACATGCACGAAAATATGCAGGGCATGATGCAGATGATGGAACAGATGCTGGAAAGCCAGGGCATGCAGCAAGGGCAGTGAGGCCAGGCTGCGTAATCTGCGGAGGGCATCCACCCGCTATTGGTGGATGCCCATTTGCACTCTCTGCGGCCGCCAGTTTCTCGCCTATGGCCCGCCTCCTTCTGCGCTCACCCGCTCGCGGTCTCGTCCGGGGCAGCCCCACTGCCGAGGCGCAAAGGCTGATCGCCAACATAACGCCGCGCGCGAAAACCGTACGTTATGGGCAGTATCAGTTGCCCAATCCCAACCCCAAGGCCAGTAGCGCCAGCGTAACTAACAGCGTGGCCACATTGACCCCTAACACCCGAGGCAGCTGCTCAGGCTTATCGAGCACCCGTGGCAGGCGCCAGTTAACCCAGAGCGCAGCGGGGAATGTCAGCCAGGCCAGCCCACTGGCCAAGGGCAGCAACCCCAACCAGAGCGCGCTCCCCAGCAGCAGGTAAGCAGCCAGCAGCATAATCGCCACAATCCACGCCGCCTTTTGCAGGCCCAGCACTATCGGCAGATGACGGCGGCCAACCCTGCGGTCGGCGCTGACATCCGGAATCTGGTTGATCAGCAACAGCTCACTGACCAGAAGCATCACCACCAACGCCACCACAACCGTGGCCGTATCCGGGCGGCCACCCAGGGCCAGCTGCGTGCCCAGGATCATGATCGGCCCAAAACCCAGGCCGGGTGCTAGCAGGCACAACCAGGGCCAATGGGTGATCCAGCGCGTATAACCGATCACCAGCAGCAGCCCGGCCGTACCGAGCACGACTATCGGCAGGCCGCGTAAGCAGAGGAAATACAGGCCGATCAGCACCACCGCCGCTATCGAGACCAGGGCCGCAAGCAGCACCTGCGGCGCCGCCTCGGGCTTGTCTGGCAGCGCACCACTGCCGCCGGAAAACGCGGTGCGGCGGGTCATCAAATCCAGCCCGGAGCGAAAGTCCTGATATTCATTGAGCAGGTTGACCGCCGCATGGGCCAGCACGGCCCCCAACAGCACCAGCATCAGATCGGTCCCTTGTATGACCGGCAACTGCCGCTCGGTCAAGACAATACCCAGAGCCGCACACAGCAGCGCAAGCAGGAGAAAGTTAGGGCGAGTCGCCCTGAATAGAGTCAAGCCTGACATCGGTTTTCCTTGTTAGATGGCGGTGTTCACGTCGCAGGCCGTGCGATGTCCTGCTGAGAATGCCCGGCAGCGCGGTTCCTTGACACAGTGCCATGCCCAAGGCGACGCAGCTTTCGCACAAGCGCTGAGGGTTTCGCCCCCTCTGTTGATCCAGGTCATTAGCGCAATCAAGTTTGCCCAGCCACACTCAGTGGACAATCATGCCGGAGGGTAAGGGATATGAACACTTGGCGGATTCCAGCTGTTCTCGCGAGCCTGACCCTGGCCATGGGCCTGGCCTGGCTGACCCAGGGCACTGGGGTGGTGCATAACGATCCCGCGCGCAACCTCTATATCCCCGAACAGCTGACCATGCCCCTGCAGGTTCAGGTGGCGTACAACCCGCAGCACATCTTCTTCCGCTACCGCTGGCCAGCCGAGCGGGCTCATGTTTACCACGACATGCTGCGCTTTACCGACGGCCAGTGGGTTCGCCATGGTGGCTCGCGCGCTGGCCCCGACCCCGCTGGAACCTATGAGGATCGCGTGACCATGCTGGTGGACGACGGCAGCGTGCCCGAGTTCGGCCGCTACGGCGGCTATATCACGGCCGGTGCCAATGCCCGTTTCTTCACCAATGAGGCTAAACCGGCGGACGTGGCCGTCCATCCTCACCTGGGCCAAACCCTGGGCGAATCGGATGTGCGCAAGTATCTGCCGGCCAGTCGCCACGACAGCGCCGACTGGCGCAGCGTGGTGGATGCAGGCGCCCTGCAGGATCAACGCAAAGCGGGGTATTTTCTCGATCTCTGGCACTGGCGCGCCGGACGCTCCAATGCCCTGGGTCTGTCGGATGACCAGCTGGTCGCCGAACACCGCCTCTCCGATGGCGGTAGCGGCCCCTACACCAGCAACTGGGATGGCGAAGCCAAGCAGCCCCTGTGGATGTTCGCCCCACATATCCGCCCCAGCCACGCCCTGCGCTGGGAAGACGTGCAAGCCAAGCAGGTCGACTTCGATGGCATCTATTACCTGGCCGAATCCTTCGCCGTTCCCTTTGACCCCAGCCATAACTGGCAGGATGGCGACGTCATACCGCGCAACCTGCTGCGCGAAGGCAGTGGCTCGCGCGGCGATATCCGCGTGCACGGCCAGGCGCTCTGGGCTGACGGTTACTGGGACGTGACCCTGGTACGCGAGCGCGATACCGGTCAGCCGCTGGATGACAAGATGTTTCTTGACCAGGGTCGTTACGATGTCGGCTTTGCCGTACACCGCAATGCCACCGGCAGCCGCTGGCACTATGTATCCCACCCCTACAGCCTTGGACTGGGCCGCCCTGCCGATATCCAGGCCGTGGCCTTTACAGGCGAGCAGCCAGCCTGGTCGCAAAGCTGGTTCGAAACCACCCTGTTCTACCCCGGCCAGGTGAACTGGCCGATGCTGAACAGCCGTGCCCACGCAGGCAGCCCCGATATGGCCGAAGGCAAACCGGTTCGCCCTCGCCATAGCGCAGAACAGCTCGCCCACTATGGCGTGGAAATGGAGTTCAACCAGGCCATCATCCGCCAGTGGTCCCTGACTCTGCTTGCCGGCCTGTTGCTGCTGCTGGGTGCGCTGATCGGGCTGTGGTTCAGCTTTTCCCCCACTCGCCGAGGAGGCCGCTCATGACTGGCATACACCATATGCTTGTGCACTTCCCCATTGCCTTCTGGGCACTCGCCACCCTGCTGGTTGTACTGGCAATTCTGGGCCGCGGCCGAGCCGCGGAAATCGCCCAGACCAGCCTGCTCCCTCTGTTGCTGCTAAGCCTGCTCGGGGCCCTGGCCGCCATCGTCAGCGGTTTTCTGGTCTGGCCCTGGCAGGCCAACCTATACAGCCCAATGGTGCGCAACCATATCCTCATGGCGCTCTGGTCGCTGGCGGTGTGGAGCATGCTGGCCGTGCTGCTGTGGCGCGCAGGCAAGTCTGCCTTCAGTGGCAGGCAGGGTTGGACGCTGGTCTTTCTCGCCCTGCTCGGTAGCGGGCTGTTCGCCATCACCGGCACCCTGGGTGGCCACCTGGCCGGCGCTCCCACCGCATTCTCGCAACTGCTCGCGGCGCTGGGCTGGAAGCTGTACAACACGTTTTACCTGCCCACCTGGGTGCTGCTGATCCTGGTGCTGGTGGGCCTGGGCTGCGCGCTTCTGGGGCTGATGGGGCGGCGGCGCAGCAGCTGAGCCGGCGGCCCATGCCTGTATCAGACCTCGGCCGACTCGGCAGCAGCCTGCTGCACTCGGCGAAAAGGGCGCAGCAACTGCCCAAGATAGCCCCTGGGATAGTCACGTTCGCGCAGCCCGACTTCAGCATCGCCGAGACGCTCTGCACTGTCATGGTAGCTGCCCAGCATCCAGTCCCAGACCAGCAGGAACTCGCCGAAATTCACCTGGGCATCCTCGAAATCGCGTTTGTGGTGCCAGCGGTGCATCTGCGCCACCGCCAGCAACCGCCGCAACGGACCCAGGTCGTAGTCCAGGTTGGCGTGCTGGAAAGCCAGGTGCACGGTGAGCAGGGCAAACCAGGTGGCGCTCAGCTGCGCCGGTGCGCCGAGCAGGGCCAACAACAACGCGTCCGGTTCGCCCAGATCGAGGCCCTGCAGCGGCTCGCTCAGGCCCGGGGCGCGCGCCGCGGCGCAGAAGGGGTCGAGATAGACCGACAGCAGCCGGCCCGCCTCGATGCGGTGCAGGGTGCCGGCACGAATCGCCACCAGCGGCGCGCACAACGCCTTGTCGGCGGTCCATACCCGCAGCGCTGCATCCAGGCCGATGGCCAGCTGCACGGCCATATGCCGATGCGTCTGGTTGTGCCCGGCCTGGCCGAGAAACAGGTCGATGCCCGGGCCGACCCAGGCCTGGCCGGCCCAGGCGATATGCCCCTGTGTTTTCATTGCCCCTCCTGGGAATTGAGCCACGTAGGGTGCGCCGCGCGCACCGTCGTTCACAGCCACTCCCCACCGTTCGCCAGCGACACTGGTGCGCACGGCTCACCCTAGCGCAGCTCACGCAGGCGCAACAGCTGATAGGCCGCCGGCAGCACCAGCAGCGACAGCAGCGGCGCGCTGAGCATGCCGCCGACCATGGGCGCGGCGATGCGGCTCATGATCTCGCTGCCGCTGCCACTGCCTAGCAGAATCGGCAACAGGCCGGCGATGATGGTCGCCACCGTCATCGCCTTGGGCCGCACTCGTTGCACCGCGCCCTCGCGAATCGCCTCCAGCAGCGCCGCCGGTGTGCCCTGCCCGGCCGCCTGGCGCTCGGCCCAGGCGTTGCGCAGGTACAGCAGCATGATCACGCCGAACTCCGCCGCCACCCCGGCCAGGGCGATAAAGCCCACCCCGGTGGCCACCGACAGGTTGTAGTCCAGCCAGTAGAGAAACCAGATGCCACCGGTCAGGGCGAACGGCAGGGTGGCCATGATCAGCAGCGCCTCGTCGAAACGCGAGAAGCACAGATAAAGCAGCACGAAGATGATCAGCAGGGTCGCCGGCACCACCAGCTTGAGCCGCGCATTGGCCCGTTCGAGAAATTCGAACTGGCCGGCAAAACTCAGACTCATGCCCGCTTGCAGGGGCACCTGCTCGGCAATGGCTTGACGCAAGTCATGTACCACCGAAGCCATGTCGCGCCCACGGGTGTCGATATAGACCCAGCCGGAGGGCCTTGCATTCTCGCTTCTGAGCATCGGCGGGCCGTCGCTGACGCCAATCTGCGCCACCGTGCCCAGGGTGATCTGGCTGCCCACCGGGGTATAGATCGGCAACTCGCGCAGACGGCTCAGGGAGTCGCGCCACTCGCGCGGGTAACGCAGGTTGATGGGGAAGCGCGCCAGGCCTTCCACGGTTTCACCTATGCTCATCCCGCCGATCGCACCGCTTACCAGCGCCTGCACCTCGGCGATATTCAGGCCGTAGCGGGCGGCGGCCACGCGGTCGATATCGATGTCGATATAGCGCCCGCCGGTGAGGCGCTCGGCCAGCGCCGAGCTGACCCCGGGCACGGTGCGCGCCACCCGCTCCACCGCCTGGGTCACCGCATCGATCTGCCCCAGATCACTGCCGGCCACCTTGACCCCGATCGGGCTCTTGATACCGGTGGCGAGCATGTCGATGCGGTTGCGAATCGGCGGGATCCACAGGTTGGCCAGGCCCGGTATCTGCACGGCGCGGTCCAGTTCCTCCACCAGCTTTTCCGCGGTCATGCCGGCTCGCCACTGCGCGCGCGGCTTGAACTGGATGGTGGTCTCGAACATCTCCAATGGCGCCGGGTCGGTGGCCGTTTCGGCGCGCCCGGCCTTGCCGAACACCCGCGCCACCTCCGGCACCGTCTTGATCATGCGGTTGCTCTGCTGCAGCAACTGCGCGGCCTTCTGCGCGGACAGGCCGGGCAATGCGGTGGGCATATACAACAGGTCGCCCTCGTCCAGCGGCGGCAGGAACTCGCCGCCCAGCTGGCTGGCCGGCCACAGCCCGCTGAGAAATATCAGCAGGGCCAGCACCAGGGTCGCTTTGGGATAGCGCAGCACCCACTCCAGGGCCGGTTGGTACAGGCGAATCAGGCCACGGTTCAGCGGGTTGCGCGCCTCGGACGGGATGCGTCCGCGAATCCAGTAGCCCATCAACACCGGTATCAGGGTCACCGACAGCCCGGCGGCGGCGGCCATGGCATAGGTCTTGGTAAAGGCCAGCGGGCCGAACAGACGGCCCTCCTGGGCCTGCAGGGTAAACACCGGAATAAACGACAGGGTGATGATCATCAGGCTGAAGAACAGCGCCGGCCCCACCTCCAGCGCCGCCTCGCCGATCACCTGCCAGTGCCGCTCGCCCTTGAGTTCCTGCCCCGGATGGGCGGCGTGCCAGTGTTCGATCTTCTTGTGGGCGTTCTCGATCATCACCAGGGCCGCGTCGACCATGGCGCCGATGGCGATGGCGATGCCGCCGAGGGACATGATGTTGGCGTTAATGCCCTGCTGCTGCATGACGATAAAGGCGATCAGCACCCCCAGCGGCAGCGAGACGATGGCCACCAGGGAGGAGCGCAGGTGCCAGAGAAACGCCAGGCAGACCAGGGCCACGACGATAAATTCCTCCACCAGCTTCTCGCCCAGGTTGCGCACCGCACGGTCGATCAGCTGGCTGCGGTCATAGGTGGTGACGATTTCCACGCCCTCGGGCAGGCTGCCCTTGAGCTCATCCAGCCTGGCCTTGACCGCGGCAATGGTGCTGCGCGCGTTCGCCCCACTGCGCAGGATCACCACGCCGCCGACCACCTCGCCCTCGCCGTCCAGCTCGGCGATGCCGCGGCGCATTTCCGGGCCGAGCTGGATATGCGCCACCTCGCCCAGGGTCACCGGCACACCGCCGGCATCCAGGCGCAGGGGGATGGCGCGAAAGTCGTTGAGACTTTGCAGGTAGCCGGAGGCGCGCACCATGTATTCGGCTTCGGCCAACTCCAGCACGCTGCCGCCGCTCTCCTGATTGGCCTGGCCGATGGCCGCCGCCACCTGCTGCTGGGTGATGCCGCGGCTGGCCAGCTTGATCGGGTCGAGCAGCACCTGGTACTGCTTGACCATGCCGCCGATGGTCGCCACCTCGGCGACATTGGCCAGGGCCTTGAGCTCGAAGTTGAGGAACCAGTCCTGCAGGGCGCGCAACTGCGCCAGGTCATGTTTGCCCGTGCGGTCGACCAGGGCGTACTGGTAGATCCAGCCCACCCCGGTGGCATCCGGCCCCAGGGCCGGCTTGGCCCCGTCCGGCAGGCGTGCCTGGATCTGGCTGAGGTACTCCAGCACCCGTGAGCGCGCCCAGTACAGGTCGGTGCCGTCCTCGAACAGGACATACACGAAGCTGTCACCGAAGAAGGAGAAGCCGCGCACCGTGCTGGCCCCGGGCACCGAGAGCATGGCACTGGCCAGCGGATAGGTGACCTGGTTCTCGACGATCTGCGGCGCCTGGCCGACATAGGGCGTACGGATGATCACCTGGGTATCGGACAGATCCGGCAGGGCATCGATGGCGATGTTCTGCACCGACCAGACACCCCAGGCGGTGACGAACAGGGTGGCCAGCAGCACCAGCAGGCGGTTGCTCAGGGACCAGCGAATCAGCGCGGCGATCATGGCTGCGCTCCCTTATGACCCTGGTCGCTGGGGTTTGCCTCGGGCACAGGCTCCAGGCGTTCGATGCGTTCGATGCGCATCCCCTCGTCATCGGCGCGCACCCCCACCCGTACCCGGTCGCCGGGTTTAAAGCCTTCCAGCAACGCTTCATCGGCCAGCGGAAAGAGCATGCTCATGCCCGGCATGCCCAGGGTCTTGAACGGCCCATGGGTGAGCATCACACCATCGGCTTCGATGGCATCGATCTGCCCTTCTCCTTCATGCAGGGCCGGCTGCAGCGTGACCTCGGCCGCCGGTGCGCCCAGTTCCTGGGCCAGCAGGCCGCGCAGGCTGGCCTCGGAATCCAGCAGGAACTGCCCGGAGGCGACCACCTGCTGGCCCTCGCGCAGGCCTTCCAGCACTTCCACCTGGTCCCCCTGCTCGCGGCCGGTGCGGATTTCCAGCGGCCGGTAGCGCCCCTCGCCCTCGGCGAGCAGCACCAGGTTGCGCCGGCCGCTGCGGATCACCGCCTCGCTGGGCAGCAGCAGGGTCTCGACGCCCTGGCCGTGCGGCACAAGGACCCGCGCACTCATGCCGGGCCGCAAACGCCCTTCGGGGTTGTCCAGCACTACCCGCAGGCGCAGGGTACGGCTGTCCAGATTGGCCTCGGGCAACAGTGCCTCGATGCGCCCATGCAGCACCTCGCCGGGCAATGCCGGCAAGCGCGCCTCGACCGGCTGGCCGGGGCCGATGCCGACGGCCAGGGCTTCGGGCAGCGCCCCTTCCAGCCAGACCTGCTGCAGGCCGTTGATGCGTGCCAGGGTCTGCCCGGCCGCCAGGGTCATGCCCTCGCGCACCTCCAGTTCCTGCAGCACCCCGGCGATCGGGCTGGTCACCGTCCACACCCGCTGGGCCTGGCCGCTGCGCTCCAGGCGCGCGATCAGCGCCGCCGGCATGCCCACCAGTTGCAGGCGTTGGCGCGCCGCAGCCAGCAGCGGAGGCTGGTCGAGCTCGCGCAGGGCCAGGTACTCCTCCTGCGCCGCCAGCCAGTCGGGCACCAGCAGGTCGACCAGCGGCGCGCCGGCCGCCAGCAGGTCCTGGGGTGCAAGCGGGTAGACCCGCTCGACGAAGGCGGCACTGCGCGTCTGCACCAGGGCCACTGCGCGCTGGTCGAAGCCCAGGCTGCCGACGACCTCCAGCTCGCCCAGCAGCGCTCCACGCACCACGCTGGCCAGACGCATACCGAGGTTCTGGGTCAGCCGCGGGTCGATCTGCATGGCCGTGCTTGGGGCGTCGCCGGCATGCGTGTCGGCGTAACGCGGCACCAGGTCCATATCCATGAACGGCGACTTGCCGGGCTGTTCGAAACGCTGCTGTGGGTACATGGGGTCATACCAGTAGAGCACCGGGCGCTCGCTGTCGGCCGTCGCCGCGGGGGCCATGTCATGCTCCTGGCGGCCGAGCCAGTAGCCAGCGGCCGCCACGCTGATGAGCAGGGCGGCGAAGCCCACGGCCTTGATCGGTGAAGGGCTCATTGCTCATGCTCCTGATGCTTGGCGTAGGCAAAATGCAGGCGGGCACTGACCAGCGCCCGCTGTTCGAGGAAGTCCAGGTGGCGCAACTGCGCCTCCACCCGCTCGCGGCGGGCATCGATCAGTTCATTCAACTCGCCGCGCCCGGCCTGGTAATCGGCCAGGCTCAGACGCACCCGCTGCTCGGCCAGGGGCAGCAGGCTGACCTGGCTGCGCTCGACGGCACGCTGCAGACGCCGATGCTCGGCCAATTCCGTGGCCAGTTCTGTGGCGTGTTCGCGCCACAACGCCTCGCGCTCGGCTTCCAGGGCCAGCAACTCGGCGCGCTGGGCGGCGATCCGCGGGTTCTGCCGGCTGCCGGCAAACACCGGCAGGTCGATGCTCAGCTGCAGCGAGAGCATGTCGCCAAAGGCGCGATCACGCGGCTGGTAGGCCAGCTCCCAGCTCCAGTCGGGGCGTTTGTCGGCTTCGGCCAGTTTGACCCGGGCTTCGGCCTCGCGGGTTTGCGGGGCGAAGGCCTGCAGTTCGGGGTGCCGGGCCAGGGCGTGGCGGTAGCGCGCCTCGTCCACCGGCCAGTCAGGCAAGGGCCCCTGCAGGGCATCGTCGGCCGCCGCCCCCACCCAACGCCGCAGCACGGCTCGCGCCTGGCTGCGCTGCTGCTGCAGCAGGTCCTCGCGCTCGGCCAGGGCCAGGGCTTCCTGACGCGCCGCCAGGCTGTCGGCGCTGCGCCCGCCACCGGCGGCCAGGCGCGCCTGCACGGCCCGCTCCAGCAGTCGGTTCTCGCCATAGAAGCCCTGGAACAGCTGCAGTCGCTGCTCCAGGGCCTGGGCCACAATCCAGGCCTGGGCCGTCTGCCGCTGCACCTGCAGGCGTTCGATCTGCGCCTGGGCCGCAGCCGAGTCGATACCCGCCCGGGCCAGCTCGACCCGCGCCTCGCGCTTGGCGCGGTTGGGCACCTCCTGCATCAGGCCGAGCATGCCCATGGTCATGGGTTCGGCATCCAGACGCCAGCGATCCGCCCCCTCGCTGGGCAGGTTCTGCACACCCAGCCGCAGTTTCGGGTCCGGCAGCGCACCCGCCGGCACGGCGGCCTGGCGCGCCGCTTCCAACTCGGCGGCGCGCGCCATCAGGCTGGGGGCTTCACGTCCGGCCTGGAGCAGGGCCTGCTCCAGAGTCAGGGCCGGCGTCGGCATGCTGGCGAGGCTCGCCAGCACGGCGCCGGCCAGCAATGGGCCGACGCGTAAAGAGGCAATGAACATCGGATGATTCCTGTCGAAAACCCGCGCCCCACAGGGCGCACAGCACCCGCCGCCAGCCAGGCTGCACGGCGTGCATTCAGTTCAGCGAAGGAATCAGGCCCGGGGCGGTCGCCAGGGCGCGAGAGCGGGACGGGAAAGGGGCGCGGCCATGGCAGGCCGCACAGCCGGGGCCGCCGCCGGTAATGCCACGGCCTTGAATGCCTGGTTGGCCGCCAGTGGCAGGCCGGCACCGGCGCACTTGGCCATATCGGCACAGAGCTGGCCACTGACAGGCATTTCGGCCTGATCGCAGCAGTCAGCCATCGCAGGCATCTGCTGACTCATGGGGCAAGGCGGCGCGACCAACAGGCTGCCCGCCAGACCCTGCAGCGGCAGAATCAGCGCCAATAGACACATCAGAGACAAACGCGACAACCTGTTCATGCACGCAGTCTAAACAAGACTCGGCACCGACACCATTGATCATGGTCAAGCGTGCGGCCAATCAGGCTCAACCCTCCCCCGACAGTGCCGCTGATCTGTTGTTACATCTGCCGGGTTGCCGATCGTGACCAACAGTCATAGCATGACCACTGGTCACAACTGCAGATACAGCATTCATGCGCCTTCAGGATCGACTTTTAGAGCAGCGCGAACACGCTATTCTCACCGCCGCCCGTGAACTCTTCAGTCAACAACACTGGGACCGGGTCACCATTGCCGAGGTGGCCAGCGCCGCCTGTATCGGCAAGGGCACGGTGTACAAGCACTTCCCCAGCAAGGAGGCGCTCTACGCGCGTCTGGTACTGGAACGCTCCCGCGCCGACCTGGCCGAGTTGCGTGCCGTACAGGCCAGCAGCCCGCCGGGTCAGGCCATGCGCCAGGTGATTCTGCGCGCCTTCGCCCAGATGCTCGGCAACCCCATCCAGGCCCAGCTGTGTCGCCACTGTGACCGCCCGGAATTCCAGGAACGCCTGGAAGCGCCCTACCCCCAGCAGTTTCTCGACCTGGAACGCGACTACCAACTGTTCTTCGTTGAACTGCTGGGCGATGCCCTGGGCACTCAAGCGCTGAGCCAGGTCGACTGCCAGAACCTGTTGTGGGGCGTGGAAGCCTGCGTCAACGGGGTTATGGGTCGTATCGCCGCCGGCGGCTTTGCCCACTGGGCCGAGCCCATTGCCCTGGACGACTACTTCGCTCGGGTCGCCGACTTCATCATCGCCGGTCTGCGTGCCCAGGCAGCCGACCTTCTAGCCCAATCCTGTGAGTAAGTTTTTTATGTTAAGCCAACTGTCCAAACGCCCCTGGCTGATCGCCGTCGCCATCAGCGTCTTGCTGCTGCTCTGGCTGCTCAGTGGTGATGCCTTCAAGGCACAGACCCTGGCGGGCAGCGATCAGGCGCCGGAAGAACAGAGCCTGAACAAGTTGCAGGTGCAGTGGCTGCAGGCCCAGCCCATGCAGCGCCAGCACGTGGTGCAGGGGCAGATCGAGGCCTGGCGCCGGGTCGAGTTGCGCGCCCAGATCAGCGGCAGCGTCACCCGCCTGGATCAGGACAAGGGCAGCCCGGTGACACAGGGTCAGCGATTGCTCAGCCTGTCCACCGACAACCGCCCCGCCCAGGTGGCAAAGGGCGAGGCCGAGGTACGCCAGCGTGAGGCCGAGGTCAATGCGGCCCAGCGCCTGCGCGAGCGCAACCTGATCGCGGCCAACGAACTGGCCCGCCTGCAGAGTGAACTGGCCAAGGCCC
>JBFHPI010000007.1:0-18631 GCA_041592855.1 Pseudomonas sp. | reverse complement strand
TAGGCCAGCACCAGGGCCAGCTGCTTGTTGGGGAAGTAGCCGAGAAAAATATCAGCCCAGTCGCTTTCCCCGGCAAAGCTCAGGTTGTCCGGTTTCTCCCGGTATTCCACGCCCAGGGCCCAGTGCGGGGTGAACAGTACGGCGACGGAACCTTCCTTGAGCACGGAATGACGATCGCGGCGATCACCGCCGAAGCCCAGCAGGCCCAGCTCGTTGGCTCGGCTGTAGCGCAGGCCGCCATTAAGCAGCAGGTTGTAGCCGAAGGCGCCGCCGAGGATCAGTCGGCTAGCGGTCAGATAGCCCTCGGTATCCTCGCTGCGCTGCGCCCCCACCAGGCTGGGGATAAGGAAATCGCGCTGGCGCTTGTGCTGCAGGCCGAGGGATACCTGCGGCAGGCTGTCGTAGATCAGGTCGCCAAACAGACGCAGCTTGAGGCCGAAGATATCCTGGCTCAGGCTGTTTTCCGGCAGGCTCAGGTTGCGTGCCAGGCTGCCCAGGTCGAAACGCTGGCGGGCATAGGACAGCTCGATACGGTTATCGAAGGAGGCAGCGAGACCGGCTACATCCAGGCGGTAGTCGCCGGTCTCCACCCGGGTGGCGAATACATCCGCGCCCCACTCGCCACGCTCACCATAGCCGGCCAGCACCGCCCAGGGGGTGATACCACCACCGGCGGTGCCCTCGATGCTGCTGGCCCCACCGGTGGCCAACAGGCGGCCATCGGCCAGGCTCAGGCAGGAGAACAGGCCAAGCCCCAGCAGGCTGAATATTCTCTTCATGGCTGCACCTCGCGCACGGCTGCCTCGTGGTATTGACCTAACCAGCTTTCGAAAGCCTTGGCCGCCAGAGGCCGGCTGATCAGATAGCCCTGGGCCGTGTCACAGCGCCAGCGCTGCAGCAAGTCGAGGCTTTGCTGGTACTCGACGCCCTCGGCCACCACCTTGAGGCCCAGGCTGTGACTCATTTCGATGGTGGAGCGCACGATCACCGAGTCCTCGCTGCCTTCGTCGAGGTCGCGGATAAAGGATTGGTCGATCTTCAGTTCCTGCACCGGCATGCGCTTGAGCTGAGCCAGGGACGAGTAGCCGGTACCGAAGTCGTCTACCGACAAGCCGATACCACAGGCGCGCAGCTCATGCAGCACCTGCAGCGCCAGCTCGGGGTTGAGCATCACCCCGCTTTCGGTGATTTCGAAAATCAGTTGTTCAGCCGGTACCTGGTACTGCGCAAGCAGCTGTACCACCCGTTGTGGCAGCTGCGGATCGATCAGGTCGGCAGTGGAGATATTCAACGATACCTGCACCCGCAGTTCCCGCTCGGCCCACTCGGCCAGCTGGCGCATCACTTCTTCGATCACCCAGGCGGTGAGTGCTTGAATGCTGCCGGTGTGTTCGGCCAGGGGGATAAACTCTCCCGGTGAAACCATGCCCAGTTGCGGGTGCTGCCAGCGCAGCAGGGCCTCGGCCTGGCGCACACGGCCGGCGGCAATATCCAGTTTGGGCTGGTAATGCAGTTGCAGTTCGCCACTTTCGGGGGCGCGGCGCAGATCGCGAATCAGCAGCATCTGCCGCTGCCGGGCATCGTCACGGCCACGCTGGTAGAGCTGCATGCGCCCCGGCTGCTGGGCGGCATCCTGCATGGCGATACCAGCCCGGCGCAGCAGGTCCTCGGGGTTGTCACCATCGTCAGGGAAGGCAGCGATGCCAAAGCGGCAGTCCAGCGCCAGATCCTGGGTGCCGATACGCAGCGGTTTGAGCAGCAGGTGCTGGAGTTTGTCGGCAATGGCTACCGCGCTGTCGCTGTCACAGTTGTCCAGCAGCAGCAGAAACTCATCGGCGACCAGCCGTGCCAGGCTGTCGCCCGGACGCAACGCTGCCTGCAGGCGCCGGCCCAGTTGCTGCAGCGCCAGGTCGCCGCCATCCTGGCCGAGGCTGTCGTTGACCGTACGGAAGTTGCCGATACCGATATGGATCAGCGCGGTGCGACGCCCGGCCGTGATGGCGCTGCCCAGGCGCTCCAAGGCCAGGGTGCGGTTGGGCAGGCCGGTAAGGGCATCATGCAGAGCATTGTGCGCCAACTGGCGCTCGCGTTCGGCAATTCCCGTCTGCATGCTTTGCAGGGCCTTGGCCAGGCTGCCCAGCTCGTCGCTGCGCTGCATGGTAATGGCCACCCGATAATCCCCCTGGCCCACCCGCTCGGCCACCGCCGCCAGTTGCTGCACCGGTTGTGACACATTGCGCGCCAGCAATAGCGCCCCACCCAATGAGGCAAGCAAGGCCGCGAGGGCGATCAGCAGGATATCTCGGTCCAGTCCGGCAAAGGCCTGCTCGGCCTGGGTCAGGGATTTGTGCAGCAAGGCCTGAACGGCAAAACCTTCACCTTCGGCAAGGGACAGCTGCAACCCCAGGTACTGCTGCTCGGCCAAACGCTGCACCTGGTCGAAGGAGGACGGGGAGAGGCTGGCCTGCAGCTGCAGGCGCTGGGATTCGCTCAAGGTGCTGATCCAGATATCCGCCTGGCCCTGCTGACGGGCCACCAGGGTCAGATCCAGATGGGTCAGTTCGCGCAACTCTGCGGCAAAGGCCTGATCCACGACAAAACCCATCATCACCCGGGCAATCGGTAGCGGCGCATTGACGGTCGCCTGCACCAGCAGATAAATGCGCTCCCCCATGGGCATCAGAAAAATCGCCACATCTTCACGCTGGCGTTGCATCGCCTCGACACTCAAGCGCTGGGCAGTGGCGCCACTGATCTGCGCCTCGGTGCTGATTTCCAGCGTACCGTCCAGGGCCAACATCATCACTGCACCGGCATTGATTCGCGCCCCGTGATTGGCTAGGGCTGAACGGATGGTGTCGCGATCTCCGCTGGCCAGGGCATCCTTGAAGCCGAAATCCGCCGCCAGCACCTGCACGGCATCGTGCAACTGCCGCCCGCGCACTTCCAGCAGCTGCTGAAACACCAGGCCGCCCACATCCAGTTGCTCGCGCGCCTGGGCCCGAACCGCAGCGCTGGTGGCCGTTTGCACCGCCACATAGAGGGCCGCGATCACCACCAGCAGCAACAGCACCAGCACACTGGTGATGCGAGCCTGGAAACTACTGCGCAACATCGCGAGCCTGCTTGAAGGCATCACCAAAGCCGCTCTTCGGCGCGCTGGCCGAGGCTGCGGCCTGCACCGCGAGGTGATAACGCTGTGTACTGCCCGCCTCGTCCAGCTGCAACTCACCACCCGGCTGACTCAGCATATCGGCCAATTGCGGGTGCCACAGGCTGACCCGATAGCGCCCCGGTGGCAGAGCATCAAGCTGCGCCCGGCCCTGCTCATCGCTGACGGCGAACCAGGGATCATCAGTGACATACACATAACCCAGCATCCAGTCATGGATATTGCAGCCCAGCACCACGACCCCTGGGGTGTCGAAAACCACGGGTTCGCTGGGCGTGCCCTTGTACAGGCGCAACTCGAAACGCTTGGCCGGGGAGAAGGAATAGACGTGATGGCGGATATCGTCACTATTGGGAAAGCTCACCGCCGTACCGGTGCGAACGGCCAGCACATGGGGCATAAACTGCTGAGCACGCTGATCCATCACCCCTGGCGCAGCCTGAGGAGGATCCTGCAGCGGCCCCTGCAAGCTCAACACGGCATTGCTCAGCGGCTGACCGGCACTATCGACCAGCTCGGCCTGCAGGCTGGCGGCCCATACAGACGACGAGGCAAAGCCCCACAGGCCCAGCCATAACGGAAGGAAAACGGACTTGCTCATAGGCGGCACTCGTATGGGACGCAGGCTGAAATACAAGCTCGCGGCTTGCCCTCCACCACATCATGCGTCAATGCCATGCAGCTTAGTCGGCTTGCGGCGCCAGGTCACCCCAAAGTGCATAACGAAGCACTGCCGGCAGGCCAGACTGTCTCGAGACGCGCCGGTAACCCGGGGAAATGTTGCGGTTTTTTACTCAGCACCGCGCAGGCGTTTGGGGGTTAGCCCCAGGTAGCGACGCATGGCGGTGGTCAGAGCACTCTGGCTGGAGAAACCGCACTCTTCGGCAATGCGCACCAGCGGCAGGGGGCTCTCGCGCAGCAGGCGGGCGGCACGATCGAGGCGGGTTTTCAGCAGGTACTGATGGGGCGTCAGGCCCACGCTGTCCTTGAACTGGGCGTGGAAGTGACTGGGACTCAGGCAGGCCTCCTGGGCCAGTTCGGCCACACTGATGCGCCGCGCCAGGTGCTCGAGGATATAGCGGTCGATACGCTCCATATCCAGCGACCCTGGGGCACGTCCGCGCTGCTCGCCGAACAGGCGCAGGTGCAGGGCACGCAGCAGAACGCCGCCCAGGGAGCGGGCCAGCAGCGGGTCGGAGCCGTAACGCTCCAGCTCGGCACCGGCATAACTGAGCAGGTTCTGGAAATCGGCATCCAGCTGCGGGTAGCGCGGGGTCTCGAACAGATGGGTGAGCAGGGCCAGGTCGGCATCCGCAGTGCCCTGTTCGTCCAGGTCGATAATCAGCATGCGGTTATCGCCCATGCCGGCAAACTGATGGTCGGCATCCCCCGGCACCAGACAGGCGCGCATGCGGCACACCTCGCCGCCCCGGCCATTGACCTCGAACTCGGCCCGCCCAGCCAGGGACAACACCAACTGATGGTGGTCATGGGTGTGCTCATGGGCTTGATCATCGAGACGCAACAGGCGCGCTTTGAACATGGTGGGCAGGATCGGCTGACGGCGGTGGTGGAACTTTAACCAGTTGCGTCCCCTGCCGTCACCCTCGCCGACCAGCGGCTGGCCAGTATCTTGCACCCAGGTGCTATGCCTATCGGTTCCAGGGAGCACCGCGCCATGTCCAGTGTACTGTCCACCGCCCCACCCGCGCGCAGCTCTGGCGCGTTCTGGCTGATTGTCGCGTGCTGGCTGGCGAGCATGGCGCTGGCCCTGCACAACCAGCCCTGGCCGGCCCTGCTGGCGCTGTGCGCTGGCCTGCTGAGTTACCAGCTGCAGCATCAACGCCAACAGCGCCGCCTGCAGCAGCTGCACCAGGGGCTGGTTCAGCTTGGCGCTGGCAGCCCCCCGGATCTGCACAGCCTGATTCTGCTGCACAGCCAGCAACAGCGCAGCGCCGAGCGCCTACGCAGCGAGGTGCAATTCGCCGGGCAGGCCCTGGTGGCAATGGCCGCCAGTGCCGAGCAACGCAGCCAGGCCCAAGGCCAGCAAGTGGCGCAGATCGACCAGGCCAGCGCCGCAATCGGCCAGACCCTGACACGCATTCAGCAGCTCGGCCAACAGGCGGCCAGCGCCTTCCAGGTGGCGCACCAAAAAAGTGAAGCAGGCCGCCAGGATGCCCAGTCCGTGGGCGCCGCCATGCGTGCTATCCGCCACAGCCTGGGGCGCACTGCCGAGGCCGTCAGCCAGCTGCTGAGTCATACCCAGGCGGTGGAGGGCTCTCTGCAAAGCATCCAGAGTCTGGCCAAGCAGACCCAGCTGCTGGCCCTCAATGCCTCCATCGAGGCCGCCCGGGCCGGTGACCATGGCCGCGGCTTTGCCGTGGTCGCCGATGAGGTGCGTCAGCTGTCCCAAGCCAGCGACCAGGCGGCGCTGCATATCACCCGGGTAGTGGGCGATATCGGCCAGGCGGTGCACAGCGTTCAGCATGAAGTGGAGGAGCACCGCCAGCTGCTGGATCAGGGCGCCAGCCAGAGTCAGAACCTGGCGGACGAATTGCACCAGCTGGCCCAGCACAACCAGCTCAGCCTGGATCAGCTGCATTGCCTGCAACAGGCCCTGGATGAACACGGCAACGCCAGCAGGGTGTTGCATGAACAGTTGCACGGCATTGCCAGCGCCACCCGCGCACAGCGCGAAGAGTCCCATGAATTGCACAGCCTGACCCTGTACCTGAACCGGCTTACCGCAGCCGCAACACCTTCGAGGTAAATCATGGACACCTGGCTGATTCCGACCCTTGCTCTCCTGCTGCTGATCACCCTTCAGGGGCTGCTGTACCTGCGTCGCCAGCGACTCCAGGCGCGCACTGCCCGGCAGTGCAGCAGCACCCTGCAGCTGGCCCTGGAGCTGTTGCAGAACCTGCAGAAACACCGTGGCCTCGGTTCCCTGAGCGATACCCCAAGCCTGCGCCAGCGCAACGAGATCGCCCGCCAGCTGGACCAGCTATGGCAGCGCTGGTCAGCGACCACGGAACAGCTCGCGGATCTGGCCACCCGTTGGCCGGTGCTGCGCGCCCAACCGGCCGATTTCAATGGCCACTGCCTGCTGATCGAGCAGGTGCTGGCGACCATCCAGCTGCTGGAGCTACGCCTCGGAGTCAGCCACAACGGCGCCTTGCCGGGGCTCAGTGAAGCCTGCCGTGGCCTGGAAGACCTGGGCCGCCTGCGCGCCTTGTCGGTACGCGCCGCCAATCACCCACGCTGCCCACTGGAGTTGCAGATCCAGATGCGCTACCTGTGCCAGCGCCTCGCCGGGCCCAGCTGCGAAAAACGCGTGCACCAGGTGATCGAACGCCTGGATCGCGACCTGATCGGCGCCGCGCAGATCCGCCTGGCCCCCATGGACTGCTTCGCCTTGCTCACACCGCTGATCGACGAGCGCCTGCAGGGCATGCGCGCCCGCCTGGCCTGAAAGCGGGCAGCATCGCGCACCAAAATGGTTGATCAGGCCCGGAGGCGCACAACAAACAGGCAGATAGCGTCTCACAGGATCGGCAACAGGGCCGCAGTAAAGGGGCTTTCGGTAACTGGCAGGAGAGTTGCAATGGCCTTGAGCGCACGCTTTTCGTGCCACTGCCGCTTCAAGGAGTCACCATGGAACTCGGTCTTGCCATTGCCCTGGCCCTGAGCCTTTTTCTGCTCGGCCACTACTTGAGTCGCCGCGCCCAACGGCAACACCAGCAACATCTCAATGCCCTGCAGAGCGCCACCCTGCAGCGCGCCATCGCCCTGCTCCAGCACCTGCAAAAGCACCGCGGTCTGGGCGCCCAGCAGGACATCAGCAGCGTCAGCCAGCGCAACGTCCTGGCCCGCCAACTCGATCAGCTCTGGCTCAACTGGCCAGGTCCCAGCCTGCAATTGGCACCGCTGCAGCAGGATTGGCCGAAACTACGGCGCAACCCCGCCGACTTTGCCGCCCACTGTCAGGTTATCGAAGGTCTGCTGCAGGTCATCGAACAACTGGAAGACCGCCTGAACCTGGCCGATCACCCAGCACTGCAGGGCATCGGTATGCTCTGCCGCACCCTCGAAGACCTCGCCCGGTTGCGTGGCCTGGCCGTACGCGCCGCCAACTACCAGCGCTGCCCGAGCGGTCTGCAGGAACAGATGCGCCGGCTCTGCCACAAGCTGGAACAGCGTGACGGTGACATCGCGCTGCAGCAGACCCTGCAGCGCCTGGAGAAAGAACTGATCGACGCCCCCCGGGTAAGCCTGGCGCCACGGGACTGCTTCGAGCTGTTCGCTCCACTGATCGACCCCCTGCAGCTAAGCCTGTCGCGATAGATGCCGTTCAAGGTGTAACTGGCTTTAACAGGCCGCGGTACAACTGCAATGCCTCGGAACAAGCTTTGAACTTGATCCAGATAACCTTCCCCGGCTCCCGGACCGGAGAGAATCAAAAAAGGGCGAAAATCGCTGACCAGCCAGTACACATCATGCTCGCTTACCGGCTCAGAGGCCTGTAACGGCAAGACCAACCACCCCATGCAGCCCAGCAGCCAAAATACCCTGCTCATAGTGGCACCCTCAGCATCTTGAGTCAGTCTAGCCGGTCGCCCCCGGAGGCGCGACTCGCAGCGACCATTGGCCCGGTAAAACCGCTATGCTGGCACCCACCGCCCACCGATCGGAGCCCGCCATGTCCGCTCTGCGTTTATCCCTATTGCTCGGTCTCGCCTTGCTGAGCGCCTGCGCACAAAAGCCCACAACCAGCGTGACCCTGCACCAGAAGCAGCAGAGCAAGTGCCCACTGACCCTGCAGAGCGGCCAGCAGCTGATCCTGCGCATGCCCAGCAACCCCACCACCGGCTTTCGCTGGATCATCCGCGACGCGGCCAGCAATGTGCTGCGCAGCCTCGGCCCCGAGGTCTACAGCAACCCGGAAGATGCAGGCCTGGTCGGCAGTGCGGGCGTGTCCACCTGGCGTTTCGAGGCCAAGCAAGCCGGCGAAGGACGCCTGCACCTGACCTATGAACGCCCCTGGGAGGTCGGCGTGGTGCCCGCCCAGCGCTTCGACTGTCAGATCCGGGTCAGGTAATACCGCGCGGGAACCTGCAAGCGCCCTGCACATCCATCGCGTGCGGGCTGCCCATAAGGCTAAGAGCAAGGCATGGCTGCCTGCACAAACACGATTCATCAGCTATAGGGAATAGAACAGCCACCACACAAGGAACGAAAGCCATGACGGGCACTCGGCATGCAGTCAGCCTACTCCTCATGTTGCTTTGTCTAAGCGGTTGCAGCCGTCTGCTGCCCAGCGAACACGCGGAAGCCCGCTCTCCCTTCGATGATTACCTGGATGCGGAGATGCGCTACTCCCAGGCCGTCCCTCAGCAGACCACGCGCCACGAGCTGTTCAAGCTGGGCTTCGACCCGTTGACCCAGGGCAATGGCAAGATGCTGTCCTTTATCGACCTGCGCCTGATGTTCGTGCAACCCAATGTGCCCATCGACTACCTGCCTGATGGTTTGCTGCAGTGTCTACAGGCCAAGGACCGCTGCATTGGCTATGCCTTCGAGTTCAGCAAGACCGACAGCCAGCGCGTGGGCAATTTCTGGGCCGATGTGTTCAATTTTCGCAAGAAGCGTGAAATGGAAGGCTGGATATTCCGCTCGGTGTTCGTCTTTGTCGACGACACCCTGGTGCATAAGGTCAGTAATGGCGAACCCAATATCCGTCGCTACGAGGCCAAGCGCAATCCACTGGGTCCACTGCAAGGGGCCGGCGAGTTCTTTTCCGACCAATTAAAGTGATGCGGGTTTGGCTGTAAGCCGGACTTGGCTAGAATGCCCGCCTTTGCCAGCCAGTATTGCCACCGTGAAACAGCAGCCCGACCGTCTCTTCGCCCAGCCCCTGGATCAGGTGCCCGACTTCGTCTTCAACGAGGACGTGGTGCGGGTCTTCCCCGACATGATCAAGCGCTCGGTACCAGGTTACCCGACCATTGTCGAAAATATCGGCGTGCTGGCGGGGCAGTTCGCCCAACCCCACAGCGTGTTGTATGACCTGGGCTGCTCCCTCGGCGCAGTGACCCAGGCCCTGCGTCGCCATGTGCAGATCGAAGACTGCCGGGTGATCGCCGTGGACAATTCCAGCGCCATGGTTCAGCGCTGCCGCGAATACCTGCACGCCCAGGACTCGATGTTCCAGGAACTGCTGCCGGTGGAGGTGATCGAGGCCGATATCCTCGCCCTGCCCCTGCAACCCTGCTCCCTGGTAACGCTGAACTTCACCCTGCAATTCATAGCCCCCGAGCGCCGCCTGGAGCTGCTCACGGCCATTCGCCAGGCACTTTTGCCTGGGGGTGCACTGATCCTCTCGGAAAAACTGCGTTTCGAAGACACCGAGCAGCACGAGCTGCTAAGCGAGCTGCATATCGCCTTTAAACGGGCCAACGGCTACAGCGAACTGGAAATCGCGCAGAAACGCAGCGCCATCGAGAAGGTGATGCTGCCCGACAGCCTGGAACAGCACCGCGAACGCCTGCTGGGCGCCGGCTTCAGCCAGGTGCTGCCCTGGTTCCAGTGCCTCAATTTCGCCTCCCTGATTGCCCTGCCATGATCAATCGTCTCGACCTCGACGCCTTGCAAGCCGCGCTGGCTGGCACCCCGCTGCAGGACTGGGCAGCCGATTTGCCCGGGCAGATCGACGCCAAGCTGGCAATCGGGCATGGCGACCTGCCGCGCTGGTATGGCGCAGTGCAGGCGCTGCCGCAACTGTCAGTCGAACAGCTGGAGCTGCTTGACGCCTTCCGCTTCGATGGCCCCTGCGACGAAGCCAGCCGCGCCACCCTGAAAGCCGCCTTGCAGGGCCTGATCCCCTGGCGCAAGGGCCCCTTCCATCTGTTTGGCGTGCACGTGGACAGCGAGTGGCGCTCGGACTGGAAGTGACAACGGGTCGCCCCCCATCTGGAACTGCAGGGCAAGCGCATACTGGATGTGGGTTGCGGCAATGGTTACTACATGTGGCGCATGCTCGGTGCCGGCGCCCATAGCGTGGTGGGCATAGACCCCAACTGGCTGTTTCTCTGCCAGTTCCTGGCGATGAAGCACTATCTGCCGGATCAGCCCGTGTGGCATCTGCCCCTGGCCTTCGAGGAGTTGCCGGGCAAGCTACAAGGCTTCGATACGGTGTTTTCCATGGGCGTGCTCTATCACCGCCGCTCACCCATCGATCACTTGCTCGAGCTCAAGGATTGCCTGGTCAAGGGCGGCGAACTGGTGCTGGAAACCCTGGTGGTGGAAGGCGATGTGGAGCAGGTGCTGGTGCCCGAGGACCGCTACGCGCAGATGCGTAACGTCTGGTTCCTGCCCTCGGTGCCGGCCCTGCAGCGCTGGCTGCGCCGCGCCGGCTTTGTCGATGTGCGCTGCGTGGATGTCAGCACCACCCGCGTGGAGGAACAGCGTGCCACCGAGTGGATGCGTTTTCAGTCGCTGCCGGAGTTCCTCGACCCGGCCGACCATAGCCGTACTGTGGAAGGCCTGCCGGCCCCTTGCCGCGCCGTGCTGGTGGCGCGTAAACCCTAGGATGGGTTAGACGCGCAGCGGCGTAACCCATCAATCCGGGAGATGGGTATCGCTGCGCTCAACCCATCCTACAAATAAGCGCTCAATCAGCCGCGATTGGCCGCGGCGACGATCAAGGCCTTCATCTCTGCCACCGCCTGCTTGAAGCCGACAAACAGCGCATGGGCCACCAGGGCGTGGCCGATATTCAACTCGTTGATCCCGGCAAGCGCCGCCACCGGCTCGACATTGTGGTAGTGCAGGCCATGCCCGGCATTGACGATCAGTCCATGCTGCAGGCCGCAGGCCACGCCATCGCGAATCCGCGCCAGTTCGCGGGCCGCCTCCTCGGGCGTATGGGCGTCGGCATAACGGCCGGTATGCAGTTCGATGGCCGGGGCACCGACCCGCTTGGAGGCTTCGATCTGCTGCGGGTCCGGGTCGATAAACAGCGACACCTCGCAACCGATTTTGCTCAGGCGCTCGACCGCCGCACGAATCCGCGACTCCTGCCCGGCCACATCCAGACCGCCTTCGGTAGTCAGCTCCTGACGGGTTTCCGGCACCAGGCAGACATGCTCGGGACGAATGCTCTCGGCGAAGGCGAGCATCTCCTCGGTCACGCCCATCTCGAAGTTCATCCGCGTCTGCATGACCTCCTTGAGCAGGCGTACATCGCGTTCCTGGATATGCCGGCGGTCTTCACGCAGGTGCACGGTAATGCCGTCGGCACCGGCCTCCTCGGCATCCAGAGCGGCCTTGACCGGGTCCGGATAACGGGTACCACGGGCCTGGCGCAGGGTGGCCACATGGTCGATGTTCACACCCAGCAGAATACGATTGGCATCAGTCACGGCTTGGCTCCTTGAGCGTCATAAACAATTCACGGCTGACCAGCGGCCTGCCGCCTAAGTGGGGGGCGAGGGCCTGGCGCATCAGGCGCTTGGCGGCTGCCAAGGCACCGGGCGCAGCCCAGTCGGCCTCGGCCATGGCCAGCAGTTCGGCCCCTTGAAACACACCGGGCTGCAACTGCCCGACCGGCACCAGCCCGGCTTCGGTGTGCAATCGATAGAGACCCGCCTCGGCTATGGGTTGACCTTCACTGTCCAGATCCAGGGCAAAACCATAGCCCAGCTCATCGAGCAGACGCCATTCAAAAGAACGCAACAGCGGCTCCAGGGCACGGCCTTCGGCCAGGGCCAGCACGGTCATGGCGTAATGCTCGAAGATCGCCGGGTGCGGATCTTCGGCGGGCAGCAGGCGAATCAGCAATTCGTTGAGATAGAGGCCACTGAACAGCGCCTCGCCGATCAGCAGATTGGGAATACCAGCAGGCTCCAGGCGGCCGACATTTTTCAGCTCACCGCGCCCGCGGAACTCGGCCTCCAAGGGAATGAAGGGTCTCGCCAGGCTGCCGGCCTTGCCCCGTGCTCCGCGCAATACCGCACGCAGTCGGCCCTGGGGAGTGAGAAAGTCCACCAGCGCGCTGCTTTCACGGTAGGCACGGCTGTGCAACACATAGGCGGGCTGACTAAGGGCGAGCATGGGGATTACTCGAAGAAGCGGGCGCAGAGGCACCCGCAGACGGATCAAATATCGTCGTAACCCAGGGAACGCAAGGCGCGCTCGTCATCGGACCAGCCGCCTTTGACCTTGACCCAGAGGTTGAGCATGACCTTGGAGTCGAACATCACCTCCATGTCCTTGCGCGCTTCCTGACCGATGCGTTTGATGCGCTCACCCTTGTCGCCAATGATGATCTTCTTCTGCCCGTCACGTTCCACCAGGATCAGCGCGTGGATATGCAGGATGCGCCCTTCGCGCTTGAACTCCTCGATTTCCACGGTGATCTGGTAAGGCAGTTCGGCACCCAGCTGGCGCATGATCTTCTCGCGCACCAGCTCGGCGGCGAAAAAGCGGCTGGAGCGGTCGGTGACCTGGTCTTCCGGGAAGAAATGCACGCCTTCGGGCAAACGCTCGCCAACCAGTTTTTCCAGGGTATCGAGATTGTGCCCCTGCTGAGCCGAGATCGGCACAATCTCGGCATTGGGCAGCTGACTGGCCAGCCACTCCAGATGCGGCATCAGCTCGGCTTTATCTTCGATGCGATCGGTCTTGTTGATCGCCAGAATTACCGGGCCCTGCACATACTGCACGCGCTCCAGGACCATCTGGTCCTCGTCGGTCCAGCGGGTGCGATCGACCACAAAGATCACCACGTCGACATCCTTCAGCGCCGACGAGGCGTTCTTGTTCATATAGCGGTTGAGCGCTTTCTCGTTGTTCTTGTGCAGCCCGGGGGTGTCGACATAAATCGCCTGTACCTCACCCTCGGTCTTGATCCCGAGCATATTGTGCCGAGTGGTCTGGGGCTTGCGCGAGGTGATCGCCAGCTTCTGGCCGAGGATATGGTTGAGCAATGTCGACTTGCCCACGTTGGGCCGGCCGACGATGGCCACATAGCCACAGCGTGTCACGGGTGCATCAGTCATTGCCATTCTCCACGCCCAGGGCGATCAGGGCAGCGGCGGCGGCGACCTGCTCGGCGATACGCCGGCTACCGCCCTGGCCCAGGGTTTTGTCATTCAGTAGGGCGATCTGGCACTCAACCACAAATGTGCGGCAATGCGGCTCACCCTGGATATCCACCACTTCATAGCGCGGTAATTCACAGCTGCGCGACTGCAGAAATTCCTGCAGGCGGGTCTTCGGGTCCTTGTTGGTGTCGACCAGGGTCAGGCTCTGCAGCTCCCCTTCAAGCCAGGCCAACACACGCTCGCGGGCCACGTCCATACCGGCATCCAGGTAGATGGCACCGATCAGGGCTTCCAACGCATCGGCGAGAATAGACTCGCGGCGAAAACCGCCGCTTTTCAGCTCGCCAGAGCCCAGACGCAGGTACTCGCCCAGATCGAATCCGCGGGCCAGCACCGCTAGGGTCTCGCCCTTGACCAGCCGTGCGCGCAAACGTGACAGCTGACCCTCGCGGGCCTGGGTGAACCGCTCGAACAGGGCTTCGGCGGCCACGAAATTGAGGATGGAATCGCCGAGAAACTCCAGACGCTCATTGTTGCGCCCGGCAAAACTGCGGTGGGTCAGGGCCAGGACCATCAGGTCCTGATCCTTGAAGTGGTAGCCGAGCTTGCGCTCGAGACGGGCCAGGGACTCACTCACGGCATGCGCACACGGAATTCTTTATCAAAGCGCACGACCAGGTCGATATTGCGGATCAAGGGCTCGCGGCGCTCATATTTGAGGTGCACACGAAACTCGTTGTTCTCAATTTTCACCTTCATGATGTCCTTGAGCGGCAGATCGCGGATGCTGTTGACCTCCATGCCACGGCCCACATGCCCCATAAAGGCACTCACGCTGCGCACATCACCCGACGCATCGGTTTCCACCGAGGTGATGATCTTTTCCATCGACATATAGTCGAAATAATGCGGCAGAAGCTTGAAGGCGGCACTGGCAAAGAACGCCACCAGCACCAGCACCAGCATCCAGCTCAGCATCGACATGCCTTTCTGCGAACGCGCAAATTTCATCTATGCCCCCAATATTCGAAGTGACCCTGGCACGACCCAGGAAAGACTATATATAGCTCGCGGTGCCGCCTGGCGCAGCGCCGCCGTATGGAAAACCCGTTATTTGATCAGGCCGACCCGGGAGAAATTGGGCAGGTTGCGCGACTTCGGATCCGGCCAGCTCATCCACACGGCGAAGGCCTTACCGACGATATTGCGATCCGGCACCATGCCCCAGAGCGGCTGGGGAATCTGCGGATCCTTCCAGTAACGGCTGTCATTGGAGTTGTCGCGGTTGTCGCCAACCATAAAGTAGTGGCCCTCGGGGATCACCCACTCGCGACCCGGCTCGACCCGGTAGCGACTCATCTCCTTGCGGATCTGGTGCTCCACATCACCCAGACGCTCGTTATACAGGGTCACGCTGCCCAGACTGCCAGGCTCTTCGCCGAGCAGCTGCTGGGCCACCGCCTGGCCATTGATAAACAACTGCTTGTCGGCGCTGTAGGCCACGTGATCGCCGGCCAGCCCCACCACCCGCTTGATGTAGTTGATATTCGGGTCGCTGGGGTAGCGAAAGACCATCACATCGCCACGCTGCGGATCACCCACTTCAATGATCTTGGTATCCAGCACCGGCAGGCGTATGCCGTAGGCAAACTTGTTGACCAGAATAAAGTCGCCCACTTCCAGGGTCGGCTTCATCGACCCAGAGGGAATCTGGAAGGGTTCGACCAGAAAGGAGCGCAGCACCAGAACAATGGCCAGCACCGGAAAGAACGACTTGCCGTACTCGACCAGCAGCGGCTCCTTGTTCAGCCGATCAATGACCGTCTCGTCGGGTTCTTCGACCTGCCCCTGGTAGCTGGCAATGGCCGCACGCCGGCGCGGCGCCAGGAAGACCAGATCGAACAGGGCCAGTGCACCACAGACAGCGACGGCGATAACCAGCAACAGCGGGAAATTGATCGACATAAGACCTAGCTATCCAACCTCAGCACGGCAAGGAAGGCTTCCTGTGGGATTTCCACGTTGCCGACCTGCTTCATCCGTTTTTTACCAGCCTTCTGCTTTTCCAGCAGTTTGCGCTTACGGCTAACGTCACCGCCATAGCACTTGGCCAATACGTTCTTGCGCAGCGCCTTGACCGTGGTTCGCGCCACGATCTGCCCACCGATGGCGGCCTGGATGGCCACATCGAACATCTGCCGTGGAATCAGCTCTTTCATCTTCTCGGTCAGCTGCCGGCCTTTGTAGTGGGCATTGTCCTTGTGCACGATCAGAGCCAGGGCATCGACCTTGTCACCATTGATCAGCACATCCAGCTTGACCAGATTGGCCGACTGATAACGGTCGAAGTGATAATCCAGCGAGGCATAACCGCGGCTGGTGGACTTCAGGCGGTCGAAAAAGTCGAGCACCACTTCATTCATCGGCAGATCGTAGCGAACCTGTACCTGGGAGCCGAGGAACTGCATGTCGCGCTGCACGCCACGCTTCTCGATGCACAGGGTAATCACGTTGCCCAGATGCTCCTGGGGCACCAGGATGGTGGCCTGCACGATCGGCTCACGGAAGTCCTCGACCGAGGAGACATCCGGCAGTTTGGACGGGTTGTCGACGTAGATGGTCTCACCGTTCTTGAGCGCGACCTCGAAGATTACGCTCGGCGCGGTGGTAATCAGATCCAGGTTGTACTCACGCTCCAGGCGCTCCTGGATGATTTCCATATGCAGCATGCCGAGGAAGCCGCAACGGAAACCAAAGCCCAGGGCATCGGAGCTTTCCGGCAGATACTGCAGCGACGAGTCGTTCAGCGTGAGTTTCTGCAGGGCATCACGAAAATCTTCGAAGTCATCGGAGCTGACCGGAAACAGACCGGCGTATACCTGGGGCTGGATGCGTTTGAAACCCGGCAACACTTCCACATCCGGCGTAGCCGCCAGGGTCAGGGTATCGCCCACCGGCGCGCCGTGAATATCCTTGATGCTGGCGATGATAAAACCCACTTCACCGGCCTTGAGGTCAGCGGTAGCAGTGTGCTTGGGGTTGAAAACACCAACGCTATCAACCAAGTGCACTTTGCCGGTGGATTTCACCAGGACCTTGTCGCCCTTCTTGATTCGGCCATGGCGCACGCGCACCAGGGACACCACACCCAGGTAGTTGTCGAACCAGGAGTCGATGATCAGCGCCTGCAACGGCGCATCGATCTCGCCCGTGGGAGCCGGGATGGTGTGTACCAGACGCTCCAGCACCTCGTCGACACCCAGGCCGGTCTTGGCGCTGCAGGTCACGGCATCGGTGGCATCGATACCGATGATCTTCTCGATCTCATCCTTGACCCGCTCCGGTTCGGCCTGGGGCAGATCGATCTTGTTCAGCACCGGCATGACTTCCAGGCCCTGCTCGATAGCGGTGTAGCAGTTGGCCACCGACTGGGCTTCTACACCCTGCCCGGCATCGACCACCAGCAGCGCACCTTCGCAGGCGGCCAGGGAACGGCTGACTTCATAGGTGAAGTCCACATGCCCAGGGGTATCGATAAAGTTCAGCTGGTAGGTAATACCGTCGCGGGCCTTGTAGTACAGGGTAACGCTGTGCGCCTTGATGGTGATCCCGCGCTCGCGCTCCAGATCCATGGAGTCCAGTACCTGGGCCTCCATTTCACGATCGGCCAGGCCGCCACATATCTGGATAAACCGGTCGGCCAGGGTCGACTTGCCGTGGTCAATGTGGGCGATGATGGAGAAATTGCGGATATGACTCAAATCACTCACGGATCAACACTCAAAAAGGTCGCAGGCGACTGCCCGCCGAAAATAGCCGCGAAGTGTACCTCAAAGCCACTTAGGCCGTCATCCAGCCTGCAAAGCAAGGCGCTATGAAAAAGGGCGACCATGGTCGCCCTTTTTGCACACCTCAACCGTCAGTCAGCCAGCTTGAAGGTAATAAAGCTGGCGCGCCCCTGGCGCAATACCCGCATGGACACCGAGCGATTCTTCGGCAACGCCTGGGCCACCTCGGTAAAGGTCTTGGCCGAGTCAATGGCCTGGTTGTTCAGGTGGGTCACCACATCCCCCGGGCGCAAACCGATCAACGCCGCCGGTCCCTCCATGACCTCGGCGATCACCACGCCACCGCGCAGGTCCAGGCTCTTCTTCTGTTCCGCCGTCAACTCCGCCACCTTGACGCCCAGGCGGTTGCTGCTGCGCTCGGCTCCCGGCTGCGCGGCACTGGCCAGCTCCTCTCCCTCCTCCGGCAGCGCACCGATGCTCAGTGACAGCGTGCGCCGCTTACCCTCGCGCACCACTTCCAGAGTCGCCTTGCTGCCCGGTTTGAGCGCCCCAACCAGGTGGGGTAGATCGGCGGACATGACAATCGGTTTGCCATCCAGACTGAGAATCACATCGCCGACCTGCAGGCCACCCTTGGCGGCCGGGCCGTCTTCCAGCACCTGGGCCACCAGGGCACCAGCCGGACGATCCAGGCCGAAGGACTCGGCCAGATCCTTGTTCACTTCCTGAATGACCACCCCGAGCCAGCCACGACTGACACGGCCATCTGTCTTGAGCTGCTCGGCAACATCCATGGCCACTCTCATGGGAATGGCGAAGGACAGGCCCATAAAACCGCCGGAACGCGTGAATATCTGCGAATTGATGCCCACCACTTCGCCGGCCAGATTGAACAGCGGACCACCTGAATTACCCGGATTGATCGCCACGTCGGTCTGGATAAAGGGCACATAGCTTTCATTGGGCAGGCTTCGCCCCTTGGCACTGACGATACCGGCGGTCACCGAGTGATCGAAGCCGAAGGGTGAGCCGATAGCCAGCACCCACTCACCCACCTTGAGATCTTCGGATTTGCCCAACTTGACGGTCGGCAAGCCCTTGGCTTCAACCTTGAGCAGAGCCACGTCGCTACGCGGGTCGGTGCCCACCAGGCGGGCTTCCAACTCGCTGCGATCGGACAGGCGTACGATGATCTCGTCGGCATCGGCGATTACATGATTATTGGTCAGCACATAACCGTCGGCAGAAATGATAAAGCCTGAACCCAGGGATTGCGCCTCACGCTGACGGCCACCGCCCGGATTCTGCGGCACCTGAGGAATATTGCGCTCGAAGAACTCGCGGAACATCGGCGGCAGGCCTTGCAGGTCGGGAATATTCAGTTGTCCGCCCGCAGCCATGCGCTCCGGCATGCGCTGCCGTGTACTGATATTGACCACCGCCGGCGAAGCCTCCTCCACCAGCTCGGTAAAATCAGGCAAATTGGCCTGCGCCACCATTACCTGCCCTAGCAGCAACGCAGCCAGCAAGGTGGAACAGGATTTTTTAAGGCTCGGCATCAACATACG